>JAZSDD010000055.1:0-3272 GCA_045530945.1 Christensenellaceae bacterium | reverse complement strand
GTGGGATAGTTTTCGCAGTTTCTGTTTGTATATTCCTCAAGTCTGTAGTGTCTGTTTACGTTGCCACCTAAAATCTCGTCCCTAAGGTCATGCGCATACGCGCCCTTACAGTGAACAATCTCGCCCAAATAACCCTTTCTTGCAAGGTTTAATGAAAGAAGCTCAAATCTGTCGTAGCAACAGTTTTCAAGGAAGAAAAACGGAGTTTTGGTCTGCTCGTAGGTTTCAACAAGCTCCCAACACTCCTCAATATTTTTAGCACCGCCAACTTCCATTGCAGTTATTTTGCCTGCCTTCATGCTCTTGATAGCCATTTTTATATGCTCTTCCCAGCACGTACAGATTAAAACTGCCGTAAAATCGCCCTTTTCTAAAAACTCATCAAAATTAATAAAAGTCGCAGGCGCATCATACTTTGCGGTTATAAGATCAACGGCTTTCTGTACTCTGTCCTCATACGTATCGCATACTGCTGTAATAACTGCATCATTTATTGCAAGCAACGGACTAAGTAATGCAAAACCTCGCTGACCTAAGCCTACTACGCCTATTTTTAATTTTTCCATGTCAAACCTCGAACAGTTTTTTTCAATTATATCATATATAAAAAATTTTTTAAACTGATTTTTTTACATAATTTGTTCTTTTTTTTATTATTTCTAACGTTTTTTATTTTAAAAAATAAAAGCCCCAAAAGATGATGTGAACCCAAAAGTTTAGACAAAAAATTAAATTAAACATATTGGAATTGAGTTCGGTATTTTACCGGACTCATTTTCAATTTTAAAGATATTCTTTCATTGTTGTAATAGTTAATGTATTCGTGTAGTTTTTCTATGAAAGCGTTAACGCTTTCAAAACTTTCATCGTAATACATTTCTACTTTTAATCTACCGAAAAAGTTTTCCATTACGCTATTGTCTAAGCAGTTTCCTTTCCTTGACATACTTTGCGTTACGTTGTGCTCTTTAAGTAGTCTTTGAAACCCTCTCATTTGGTATTGCCAGCCTTGGTCAGAGTGTAATAATGGTGTTGCCGTTTTAGGTAATCTCTCAAATAATCCTTTAAGCATTTCTTTCGTTTGTAGAAAGTTTGGACTTGTAGAGATAGAGTAACTTAATATTTCATTGTTAAACATATCTAATACGGGAGATAAATATACCTTTTCATTACATACGTTAAACTCTGTTACGTCTGTTGTAAGTTTTGTGTATGGAACATTACTATTAAACTCACGATTTAGTAAATTAGGAGCAACTTTACCAACTTCTCCACGATACGACTTATACTTGCTTTTTCTTTGTTTTCCGTAGATTTTAAGTGTTTTCATTAGTTTTAACACTGTTTTATGGTTAATTACATAACCTTTTTGTCTTAACTCTAACGTTATTCTTCGGTAACCGTAAGTATTTTTACTACTAGCAAATATATCTTGTATTTCTTGCTTTTCTACTATGTATTTGTCTTTCTTTTCTTTAAGATAGTAATAATATGTGCTACGAGCAAGTTTAGATAATTTAAGTAATTCTTTAAGCGGATACTTATGCCTTAGTTCAGCGATTATCTTGGCTTTTTGCCGTTCTCTCGCTCTTCCGCAAGTACTAAGGCACTCAGTTTTTTTAAGTATTCAATCTCCATCCTAAGTCGTTGATTTTCGGCTATTAAATCTTCTTCCACCTTTTTATCTAACTTAGGTGGTCTGCCACGTTTTTTCCCTTCTAAACTAGGTCTTCCTCGATTGTCTTTCATTAGTCCTTCATATCCTTCTTCTAGATATTTGCGTTCCCACCGTTGAAGCATTTGTCTTGCACCACCGCTTTCAATTTTGCCTAATGAATATTTTCTTACGGTCTCTTTGTAGGCAAGATTGTTTTCACGCATATCTAGTATAACGGATAATTTGAATTCTGGCGAGTAATTTTTGTTATTTATTCCTTTTTTTCGCATAAAAAATGCACCTCCTTAAAGTGTCTAACTTTTGGGGTGCATTTCAAGCGAAGTGCTTTTCTTTTTTTAAGCTATTTCTCAGGGTAAAATTAAGGGGAATTATATGTTGGATTTTCATCAAATTCTATATCTTATAACTTGCTTATTATTTATTATAATGCTATAATACAAGTGAGGTGCAATATGAAACTTTTTATAAACGATTATCAAGAGGGCTGTTTGCCCGAAATACTTCAAAAATTATACGATAATAATTATGTGGCAAATAGTGGTTACGGCACGGATAAGGTGTGCGACAATGCAAGAGGACTTATAAAAAAGGCAGTTAACAGAGAAGATGTAGACGTGCATTTTATCGCAGGTGGAACACTTACCAACAAAATTGTAATCAGTTCGTTTTTAAGGCCGTTTGAAGGGGTTATTTGCGCGGATACCGCCCATATTGCAACACATGAAACGGGTGCAATAGAAAGTGGCGGTCATAAGGTTTTAACCGTTCCAAATAAAGACGGAAAAATATCAGCTGACGACGTAAAAAGGCTTGTTAAAGAGCATATAGAGGGACTTTCTGTCGAGCATACTGTAAAACCCGGTATGGTTTACATATCTCAATCAACCGAAATGGGTACGGTTTATACTCTTGCAGAGATGAAGGCGTTAAGCTATGCATGCAAAGCGTGCGGATTGCTGTTTTATATTGACGGAGCAAGAATTTTATACTCGCTTTTCAGCAAAGACTGTGATTTTACCTTAGCGGATATAGCAGGTCTTTGCGATGTGTTCTATATAGGAGGAACAAAGGTCGGTGCGTTGCTTGGCGAGGCGTTGGTTATAGTAAATCCAGGGCTTAAAAAGCATTTCAGATATATCTTAAAGCAAAACGGTGCGCTTATGGCAAAGGGATTTGTGATGGGCGCTCAGTTTGAAGGGCTTTTTGAAAACGGTAACTACGTGCGATATTGCAAAAGAGCAGTTGAAAATGCTGACAAGATAAGAGAGGTATTAAAGGAAAAGGGCGTTGAGTTTGAAAGTAATGCAAGCGATACGCAAACGTTTGCAATATTTACTGAGGAGCAATATAACGCCTTAGTGACCCGCTTTGATTTTGGCGGAGCAACTAAAAAAGACGGAAAGGCTTACGCAAGAATTTGTACTTCATGGGCAACCTCTGATAAGGATATGAAGGCTCTTTTAGAAGCCTTATCAAATTTGTAAAGTGCTTGAAATAAATTTCTGATTATGGTATAATAACTACAAAGTAGAAAAAGGAGCAAAAAAGATGAAAAAATACGACAATGAAATAGATAAGCTTTTTGATGAGGAAA
>JAZSDD010000043.1:0-10664 GCA_045530945.1 Christensenellaceae bacterium | reverse complement strand
CTATCGTTTTCTTAACGTTCTTGTTCGAATCCCTACGCAGTAATTTTCGAGCAACAAAAAAAACCATCAAGAAGATGGTTCTTTTTTGTTGGCGGAGAGCGAGGGATTCGAACCCCCGTGGGCGTGAACCCAAACGGTTTTCAAGACCGCCTCGTTATGACCACTTCGATAGCTCTCCATTACTTGAAAAGATGCATTTCTTTTCAAGCCTTTATAATTTTACATTATTTATTAAAAAAAATCAAGCAAAATTTACCCTATTTTTCTAAATCTTCAAACTTTATTAATTCCACGTCCGATTGACGGAATAATTCCTTGGCAAACTCGTCTGGATATCCGTTTTTATAAATTACCTTTTTGATACCAGAATTTATAATCATTCTCGTACAAATAACGCAAGGTTGATGCGTAACGTACATCACTGCCCCGTCTAAACTAATGCCTAACTTTGCTGCTTGGCAGATAGCGTTTTGCTCTGCGTGGACGGCATAGCACACCTCTTGCATAGTTCCACTCGGAATATTTTTAACTCTTCTTAGGCATTCTCCCCTTTCGCTACAACTTTCAATACCGGCAGACGCTCCATTATATCCCGTAGTTAAAACTCTCTTATCTTTAACTGCAACTGCACCAACGTGTCTATTATCTTGATAACAACTTGACCATCCCGCAACAGTTTCTGCAAGAGCCATAAATCTTTCATCCCATTTGTTCATAAACTATCCCCTTATTTTTTATTTTTATCTTTTTTAACCATTTTTTCAAGTTCTTTCATAAACGAAGTAGTATCGGTAAAGGAACGATAAACTGATGCAAATCTAACGTATGCAACCTCGTCTATATCCTTTAACCCCTCGCAAACCATTTCGCCAAGTTCCTTGCTCGTTACCTCTTGTGCAAGAGAATTATACACCCTCTTTTGAATATCGTCTGCAAGTTTATCAATGTCAACGGCAGAAACGGGACGTTTTTCACACGCCTTAATAATTCCCGCTTTAAGTTTATTAAGATCAAACGCTTGTCTTGCGCCGTTATTTTTAATAACGAAGATGGGCGTGTTTTCAACAGTTTCATAGGTAGTAAAACGTTTGCCACATTTTATACATTCTCTACGTCTTCTAATTATCGTTCCGTCCTCAGCAGAGCGTGAATCGATAACCTTACTGTCTAAGCAACCACAATACATGCATTTCATAATCTTTTCTCCTTAATATAATTGTTAAAATGATAAATTTCCTATTTTTGCTTAAACTACCTTTAAGGTAATTTAATGAATATTCTATTAATAATTATTTTAATAACTTATTTTCTATCCATTAACGTTTACGGTGCGTTAATGCTAAACTTTCAAAAAAAATGCCGTGAAAATAATGAAGAAAACTCCTCGGTTAGCGATATAAAACTTTTGCTAACGGGTGCGCTCGGTGGCGCAACGGGAATTTATATGTTTATGCTTATATTAAAATACCGTTTAAGAAGTTTTTTTCTCATGGTCTTTTTGCCCGTTATGATAGCCGTTAACGTGTTTATTATAATCTCTTTGTTTAAGGGGAATTATAACTTTCTTAATTCCGTGAAAGCTCCTTTATAGCTTTTCCTATGCAAGAAATTATATCACTTGCCGTAATACTACACTCGTGACCCTCTTTTTTCGCGATATTTCCCGCAGAGCCTAATATATAGCACGCAACGGTAGCGCCCTCTGCTCCCGATATTCCTCTCGCAAAAAGCCCTGCCATAAGCCCAGACAACACGTCGCCACTGCCAGCCTTAGCCATGCCGGGATTACCCTTAGTGTTAACGTAAGTTATTTCTCCATCAGAAATAATGCTTACTGCACTTTTTAGTAACACGGTCACTTGATACTCTTTCGCAAACTCTTTACAAAGCCTTGCAGAGTCACTAAGCACCGTTTCTTTATCAATGCCTAAAAGCCTTGCAAATTCGCCGATATGTGGAGTTAAAACAACTTCACATTTTTTAATTTTTAAAACTTCTTTCCCAAAACTTGATAAAGCGTTTAACCCGTCCGCATCTATAATGAGTTTACCCTCATAATTATTTAATAAATACTCAACGGTTTTATACGTTTTTTCACAATTTCCCATACCCATTCCAACGGATATAGCGTCAACCGTTAAGAGTTTATCAAGTTTTTCGTTAAGATTATTTTCCCCCTCGTCGTACGACGTAACGATACACTCTGGACAAACGGTAAGCACTGTTGAAACAAGATTTTTAGGAACGGCAATATATGAATAACCTGCGCCCATTTTCAAACTTGAAAGTGCGTTATAAGAAAGGATTATACTGCCAGGATATTCTTCACTACCACCAATAACTAACGCCTTGCCAAAATCACCTTTATTTACGTTTACCTTTCTCGGCGAGAAAAATTTAGTAATATCTTTTGCTCTTAATCTATGAATTACTTGGTCATCCCAAATGCTTATTCCAATATCTTTTGCAACAATTTCTCCAGAATAATCTGGCCCGTCGTTTAAAAATTGACCAAGTTTTAATTCTTGAATAGCAACAGTTAGGTTTGCCTTAACGCATGCCCCCATAACCATACCGTTATCGGCGTTAAGTCCACTTGCTATATCGCAAGAAACGACGTATGCTCCGGAAGAATTAATTTTCTCAATCGCTTCTTTATATTTTCCCGTGATTTCTCTATTTAAGCCCGTTCCAAACAAGCAATCTACAATGATATCAAACTTTTTATCAAAAAGTTTAAATATTCCGTTATCTGCGTTTAAGGTTGCAACGGAGAACCCGTGTTTTTTAGATAAAAGCTCGGCAATAACTTTACCGTCTGCCCCGTTGTTTCCTTTACCTATACACACTAAAACCCTACCACCAAAAAATCTTTTGGTAATTTCTTCCGTTACGGCTAAACCTGCCCTTTCTATTAAGACTTCGTGTGGAATACCTAAATTGTTAATCGTATATTCGTCAGCAAAACGCATTTGTTCTGCAGTAAGTAATCTTTCCATTTATTCCTCTTCCTTAATTTTTGAAAACACTCTCTCAATATCCTCAAACAAATAACCTTTGCCCGCTAAATACCGATAGGTTTTTGCCAAATTTTCTCTTGTTTTTTCCTTTCCTTTTAAGTGTTTTATAGCAAGGTTATACGCATTGGTAAAGTTATCAATTTTGTTTTCCGTTTCATTAAAGGCAAATAAAACATCTTCCTTTTTAACGCCCTTGCTCATTAATTTGTACTCGATAAGTTTTCTGCCTTGCGTTTTTGAATAAGTTTCAATATATCTAATACAATATTCTCTATCGTTTAAAAGTCCGTACTCAGTAAGTTTATCTAAAACGGAAAAAACTATTTCTTCTAAAAACTCTTTTCCTATAAGATAGTCTTTAACTTGCTTTCTTGTTTTTATGGTTTTAGATAGATAATTTAAGGCTTTTGACAACGCCTTTTCCTTTTCTGAAAGGTGCAATATCTCGGCTAACTTACTCTTTTCAATTTCATCACCGACCTTTAAATGATGCTTGATAACCGTTTCTAAAGAAACGCCGGAAAAGAACTCTCCATCGATAAATAACGAGCATCGCTCTTTATCTTTTTTTTGAATTTCAATAGCCGTTATTTTAGACATAATTAAACCTTAAAAGGATAGTATCCATATGACTTTTCGCTAATCACGTCCTTCCCTTTATAGAGGTCGTAAATCTTAGCCAAAAATTGTTCTTCACTATTTTCGTCATCTAATTTCACTGCCAACTTTACCCTAACGTCGTTGGCAAAATCAGTTGAAACTACGGGAATATTAAGGCGGGAAATTATGTTGATTAATTTAGAATACAAGTCGTAATCAGATACAATTTCAAAGTAGGCAACTTTTTGCATATTTATAAATTCAGCAACCTTTATGCACTCTGAAACAGCACCTCCATACGCCCTTGCAAGACCACCCGTTCCAAGTTTAATCCCACCAAAATATCTGGTGACAACTGCCACCACTTTCTTTAACCCAGACATTTTTAGAGCGTTAAGCATAGGAAGTCCCGCAGTGCCTTGAGGCTCTCCATCGTCTGAAAACTTTTGTACAAGCCCCTTGTCGTCTGCAATATACGCGTAGCAGTTGTGGGTAGCAAGAGAGTGCTCTTTTTTTACCTTTTCTATAAACTGCTTGGCTTCTTCTTCACTCTCAACGTGGCAAAGTTTACAGATAAACTTAGAGCGTTCAATAATTTCCTCTCTCTCTTTTTCACCGTTTACCGTAAGGTATCCACTCATTTTAATACAACTTTTATATGAACCTTTTTGCCTTTATGCAAGATAAATTGACCTTTTTCTTTTACGTCTGGTGAAATTAATGCAAAGGCATCTGTAATTTTAGCGTCGTCAATAGAAACGCCACCACCTTCTATTAGCCTTTTAGCCTCGCCCTTAGATTTAGCTTGCCCAGCTAAAACTAAAACTTCAGAAACGTAAGCCGTTTCTTTGCTAATTTCAACCGTTGGCATATCCTCAGCATTTCCGCCGCCAAACGCAGCCTTTGCTTGACGTTCTGCCTCTATTGCCTTTTCTTCTCCGTGAACGAGTTTGGTAACTTCAAACGCAAGGCGTTCTTTCGCCTTATTCATCCTTTCGTCGTTATATTTAGTTAGCTCTTCTATCTCTTCTAAATCCATAAAGGTTAAAAGTTTCATACACTCGTTAACCTTAACGTCCTCCACGTTTCTAAAATATTGATAGAAATCGTAAACGGAGCATTTATTTTCATCAAGCCAAAGTGCGCCTTTTTGGGTTTTACCCATCTTTTTACCCTCACTGTTGAGTAGAAGAGTACAAGTAAGACAAAATGCGCTCTTTTGTTCCTTTCTTCTAATGAGATCAACCCCGGCAAGCATATTGCTCCATTGATCGTCTCCCCCTACTTGTAACATACAACCGTAGTTTTGGTTTAAGTACAAGAAGTCGTATCCTTGCATAAGCATATAGTTAAATTCAAGGAAAGTTAAACCCTTTTCCATTCTTTGCTTAAAACACTCTGCCGTAAGCATTTTGTTAACGGAAAAGTATGCGCCTATATCACGAATAAAGTCAACGTAATTTAAGTTCATAAGCCAATCTGCATTATTTGCAATAATAGCAGCGTTTTCACCTTCAAACTTAATAAATCTTGACATTTGTTTTTTGAAACATTCAACGTTATGATTTATAGTTTCCCTCGTCATCATTTGACGCATATCGCTTCTTCCCGACGGGTCACCAATCATAGCCGTGCCACCACCGAATAAAGCAATAGGCTTATGACCGAACTTTTGCATCCAAGCCATTGCCATAATGGGAATATAATGACCTATATGAAGGCTGTCTGCCGTGGGGTCAAATCCAATATAAAAAGGAACGCTTTCATCTTGTAATTTCTTTATAAGTTCTTCTTCGTAAATGGTTTGTTTAACAAACCCTCTTTCTTTAAGCACGTCAAATACGTTTTTCATTTTAACTCCTTAAGCAATTGTTTTTATATCAAAAGAATTTTTAATAACGTTTTTACCCTCGTTAAGGTCACTAATCACGCCGTAAGCAAGCATCTGCGCAATAATATTTCCCGTTGCTGTTGCCTCCACAGGACCTGCAACAACTTCTCTACCCGTGATTTTTGCAGTGAGTTCGTTAAGCAAAGCGTTTTGGCATCCGCCACCAACAATATGAATTTTATCAAAGGTTTTACCTGAAAGTTTTTCAAGTTTTTCCACCGTTTCTTTGTAACTATATGCAAGAGAACGATAGATACAAAGGGAAATCTCGCCAACAGTTTGGGGTACTTGTTGTTTTGTCTTTTTGCAGTACTCCTTAATAGCCTCAACCATGCTGTCTGGCGCAAAGAAAGATTGATCGTTAACCTCAACTAAACTTTCAAAGCCTTCTGCTTTTCTTGCCTCTTCTGCAAGGTCAACAAAAGAATATTTATCGTTATATTCTTTCTTAACGCATTGAATCATCCAAAGCCCCATGATATTTTTGAGAAGTCTTATACTCTTAGCGTATCCACCCTCGTTAGTAAAAGACAACTCGTTTGCCTCCTTAACGCATGATGGCGTGTCCGTTTCAATGCCCATAAGCGACCAAGTACCACTTGAAATATAGAGAGGTTGCCCCGTTTGAGGAACAGCCATAACGGCACTTGCCGTATCGTGACTTGCGGGTAAACATACGGTAACGTTAAACCCGATTTCTTTTGCAATTTCCTCTTTTATATCCCCAACCTTTACACCCGGTTGACATAAGGGCGCAAATATACTCTTATCATAACCCAACTTTTCTATGATTTCATAATCCCAATCACGATTATTAGCGTTAATAAGTCCAGAAGTAGAGGCTATCGTATATTCACTCTTTTTCACGCCGGTGAGCAAGAAGTGAAGATAATCGGGTGTGAATAAAAGCGTTTTTGCATTTTTAAGTTTATTAGACTTTTTATCGCTATATAGTTGATAAATAGTGTTATAAACTTGTTTTTGAGTTCCCGTTCTGCTATAAAGTTCCTCCTCAGAAATAATTGAGTGAACTTCGTCCATAACTGCTAAGGTACGCTCGTCTCTATAAGAAAAAACTTCGTTAATTAAGTTATCGTTTTCATCTAAAAGAGCGTAGTCAACACCCCAAGTGTCGATACCAAGACTAACGGGAATTTTACCAATTTCTTTACATTTTTTCAACCCCTCGATTATGCTTGAAAATAACGCATCTATATCCCAAACGAGTTTTCCATCTTTTTTTACAGCGCCGTTTTTGAAACGAAAAACTTCTTCTAAATTAAGTTTGCCGTTATCAAAAGAACCTAAAATGTGTCTACCAGATGATGCACCTATATCAACTGCTAAAAAATATTGCTTTTCCATACTCACCCCTATATATTCGGTTTGATATTATATTTAACTACTATATATTATATAACATTAATAATTGTAAGTCAACGAATATACATAAAAACCCCATACTAAAAAAAGAAAAAACACAATGATTTTCGTGTTTTTTCTTTTCATTTTACTAATGCGTTTTTAACTACGGTAAATTTATGAAATTTTTAATTTGAGAACAAGTAAAGGTAATATTTACTTTTAGTTCTTTGCCCTCTTTAATTATCTCCGCTTGAGGCATAACGTTAAGATAAAAATATTCACTTAATAAACTTTTTAGGTCTGCCTCTAATAGTTTTATAAAATCGTCTTTTAGTTTTAATCTATCCTCGTTAAGCACAGTTTCAACACGCATTAATTCAGATTTGTATTTTTTCATATTCCCCTCTTTATACTCCTTCTAATACTGCCAAAAAATCCCGAATATTTTCCCGTTACGTCGTATATTTTACTTGAATTTTTTGCCACGTTATTTGCTAAAATTTTATACGCTTTATACGAATCACTTTTACGTGAAAGAGCGTACCCTCCCGATAAAAAAACCTCATCTTCCTCTGGCAAAACACCTAAAAGTTCCGTTTTAAGTAAATCTCTTATATCGTTAGGCATCATCATACGTTCGCTCATAATTAAATCACCCCTTGCCCTATTCACAACGAGTTTTATACTATCAAGTTTATAACTTTTAAGCACGGCTATAACTTTATCTGCATCTCTTAAACTCGTTAAAGCAGGTGTTGCAACTACTATTGCCTCGTCAGAACAAGATACTGCACGGTGAAAACCTATATCAATCCCCGCAGGACAATCAATTAAAACGTAATCAAAAACTGCGTCTAATCCATTTATGATTAATCTTATTTGTTGTCCACTGACTTGCGAACTTGGTGACAAACTACCCGACGGCAAAATAAATAGATTTTTCCTCTCACTATCTTGAATTAGCGCTTGCCTTGCCCTGCATCTTCCCTCAACGATATCAAGCATATCGTATACGATTTTGTTTTCCACCCCTAAAACGACGTCAAGATTATTAAGCCCAAAATCAACGTCAATTAGCACCACTCTTGCGCCAAGGTCGGATAATGCTCTGCCGAGATTTGCAGTAAGCGTTGTTTTGCCCACGCCACCCTTTCCAGATGTTACTACGATTTTTTTAGCCATTTTATCTCCTCACTAATAAAAATAGCAAAAAAAATACCGTGTATTTTGGTAGAAAATACAAAAATACACGATATATTGTTGATTTTAGTATAAAAAATTAAAATTAAAATTCAATACTTATTTTTCTCAAAATTTCCTTGTCCCCGATTGCAATTCCACCACCCAAGGCAACGGAATAAATTCCATCTTCTGCAACCGATACTTTTAGCCCAAGTTTATCGGCAAAATACTTTTCAAGCCCGTAAGCAGATGCTCCGCCTCCCGATACGTATACGCCCGATCTTCTAATTTCAGACGCCGTTTCCGGAGGAAGTTTCTTAATTAGAGATTGCGTTAAGTCAACGACCATATCATAATAACGTTTGATAGGTTCTATAATATCTCCCGCTCTCACGTTAAGCGTTGTAACCTCGCCACTTACGCTATTTCTTCCACTAATAATAGCAGAAAGCCCGTCCCCCTCGTCAAGACTTGCAATTTCCTTTTTTAATTTCTCCGCCGTTTGAAGCCCTAATTGAACGCCAAATCTTTCGGCAACGTAATCTATAACGTCTGCACTTAACTTATTAGAACCATAATTAATTGAAAGTCCGGAAATCACACCGGATAAAGAGAGAGCGGCAACCGATGTCGTTCCCCCACTCATATCTACTACCAATCGGGCAGAAGAATCTGTTAATGCAATTCTTTGACCAAGTGCAGAAAGTAACGGTTTTTCTGCAAAATACACTTTACCTATTCCAACTGATGATGCAACTTTTTTATATTTTGCGAGCATTTCCGTCGTCACCCCGCACGGCACGCCGAAAATCGCAACGCAACCTATAAGTTTACTTGCATATCCTACTTTACTTAAAAAAGCCAAAAGTAATTCCGATGCGACCTTTTCGTTTACAATTTCCCCGTCAAAAACGGGAAAAACAATTTTAGTATCCTTAGCCGTTTTACCTATTAACTTGTAAGCATCTCTACCCATTGCCTTGATCGTGCAAGACGGATTATCCTCAACTGCAGCAACCGTAGGCTCGGATAAAACTATACCGCTACCAAGTTTATAAATATTGGTGATAGAACTATCAAAATCAATAGCAAATTTAATACCTGCCATATTTCTCCTTAAAAACAAACGCCGTGAAAAACACGGCGTTTGCCATTTTTATAGTATTTCAAGATTCTTCTTAAATATCTTTCTAAAATCTGAGGCAACTTCCATACCAGAATTAATTTCTAAAGTAGCGTCCCCCTCAACTTCCGTTTTCATAATAACTGAGTCACCTAAAATGTCGCAGTTAACACCCTTAACCACGTTTGAACAACTTCTATCAAAGCAAGTTGCTATGCGTAAAATTATACCCATCATTCTAACCGCTGAAACATCTTCATCAGTTAAGAGATCACGGTATCTCGACCAATCAGCCATATTGATATCGTCAATACCAGTACAGGACGCAACGAAAGATGCCATTGCTAAATCCCTATGAGTAATGCCGTATATATTAGAGTTTAATATTACGTATGCACTGTGCTTTTCAAAGTTATAAAAACCTATCTTTTTACCCGTTTCATATAGATATGCTGCAACCTTTAAAATCTTTAGATATTGCCTTGGGAATTTATGCAAAACTCTAAGTTGTTTGAATAATTGAACGGAAAGAGAAACAACTTGTTCAACGTGTTTTTGATCACAACCATAAAACTCGGTAATATTGCTTAAACTATACGTCAAAACGTCAGAAATAGGTTTGTCGCAAGTAGAAGGAAGAGCGTAATTAAACATAATTCCCGTTCTTAGTCCACTACCTGAAATAACTATATCTCCAAGGTTCATATATTTCTTAAATGCCGATATAGCGGCAAATGCTGCAGGAAGAATATCCGCTCTACCAGAAGATAGCCCCTTAACCTTTTTCTTTCTATCAAGATCAAGACTCTTAATTAAATCGTACACGTGAGAAAAATCTTCGTCGTGCACAACGTAATTATGTAGGGTTTTTAAAGGATATTTTCTCATTATCTTAGTCATACGACAAAGATTTCTGAACGAACCTCCAACACCTATTAATTGCACTTCGGGATCTACTTCTTTTAACCACTCGATTTGCGATAAACGTTCGGTGAAAAATTCTTCCACCTTTTTAACTTGTTCGTTTGGTGACAAGCCTTCTCCTGCAAAAAGTTCCGTTAAGGTAATTGCACCGAACGGTAAGGTTTCGTAATTCAATAAATTACGTCTATTATAATATATGATTTTTGTACTTCCACCGCCAATTTCAAGAATAATACCTTTTGGCAAATCCATAGTATTAATAACACCACGGTAAACGTACATTGCCTCTTCTTCTGCGCTTAAAACTCTAAGTTTTATACCACACGTTGCGCTTACTTCATCTAAAAAACTGCGTTGATTTTTTGCACGACGAACGGCTGCTGTTGCAACGGCAATAATGCGTTCTATCCCGTTAACGTCACATAGTTTACGGAACATTTTTAACGTGTTAATCGTTTCCTGTATTCTTGCGGGTTTAAGAAACCCGTCTTTTTCCATTCCCTCTCCTAAACGGGGTGCTTCTTTTAACTGATCTACTATTTGAAAATGTCCGTTATCT
>JAZSDD010000045.1:0-5421 GCA_045530945.1 Christensenellaceae bacterium | reverse complement strand
TATTTTAAAAATCAAATTTATATTGACAAAATTATAGGGGTTTGATAAAATATTAAAGTACTATAATCGGGGGTGTAGGGGGTAGTATGCCTAAATATAAAATAGCAGATATAATATTTTCGTATACTCCTACTTATGCGTACACTAAAAATCTTTGCAAGAATTACCTTTATTTAGGTGACGAGGAAGAGAAAATTGATTTAACCCTTTCAAAAGAAGATTTTGAGAGGGAAAAAGAATACGCCACCTCACAAGATTACACGGAAGAATATTTAGAAAGTCTTGCCCTATATCGTAAGTTTTTAACCTATGCGTTTGACCACGATACGATAATTTTACACTCTTCGTCTTTATCTGTTGATGGAGAGGCATATTTATTTACAGCACCAAGTGGAACGGGTAAATCTACTCATGCAAGGCTTTGGAGAGAAACTTTTGGCGATAAAGTCGTTATGATTAACGACGATAAGCCCGTTATAAGAAAAATTAGAGAGGAGTTTTTTGTTTTCGGCACACCGTGGAACGGAAAACACCGTCTTGATAGCAACGTAAAGGCAAAAATTAAAGCAATTTGTAACCTTAAAAGGGGGAGTGAAAACTCTATTCGTGAAATTACCGCAAAGGAAATGTTGTTTGCTCTAATTAATCAAACGTTGCGACCTGAAACGGAAGCGCAAGCCAACAAGTTATTAACCTTGCTTGATAAATTGCTAAGTTCAGTTTACCTTTATGAAATGCATTGTAATATTTCTAAGGAGGCTGCTATTTTATCGTTTGAAACTATGTCGGGGAAAAAGATAAATGAAGATTAAAAAGAATTTTATTTTAAGAGAAATTGCGGGTACTTTTTTAGTAGTTGCAGTAGGTGAGGCGGTAAAGAATTTTAACGCCATGATAAACCTTAACGAAACGGGGGCATTTTTATGGAAAGCACTTGAAAAGGGAGCAACGGAAGAAGAACTCGTTTCATTGATAACCTCGGAATACGAGGTTGATAAAGAGGTAGCAAAAGCAGACGTTTTGGCGTTTATACAAAGGTTAAAGGAGGCAAACCTTTTAGATTAGGTTTAAGTTGTTATGGGAAAAGTTGGGTTTGACAATAAAAAATATTTAGAGATGCAATCGGAAAAGATTTTAGAGCGTATTGCAACTTTTGGCGACAAACTTTATCTCGAATTCGGCGGAAAACTTTTTGACGATTTTCACGCCTCTCGCGTTTTACCTGGGTTTGAGCCAGATAGTAAGATTAAAATGCTTTCCACCCTCAAGGATAAGGCGGAAATTCTTATAGTTATAAACGCATGTGATATAGAAAAAAATAAAACGAGAAGTGACTATGGTATTACCTACGACGTTGAGGTTTTACGCTTAATAGAACTTTTCAGAAATAACGAATTTTACGTTGGGAGCGTGGTGTTAAACTGTTTTGCAGAACAACCCTCAGCAGTTGCCTTTAAAAAGCGTTTAGAAATATCTGGCGTTAAGGTTTATTGTCACTATCCCATAGAGGGCTATCCCTCTGACGTGGAGAAAATAGTTAGCGAAACGGGGTATGGTAAAAACGAATACATAGTTACAACCCGTCCCTTAGTTATCGTAACCGCGCCGGGCCCCGGTAGTGGAAAAATGGCAACGTGCTTGTCACAACTTTATCACGAAAACAAAAGAGGGGTAAAGGCAGGGTATGCAAAATACGAAACTTTCCCTGTTTGGAATTTATCTTTAACGCATCCCGTAAACGCAGCGTACGAAGCGGCAACTGCCGATCTTAACGACGTTAATATGATTGATCCATTCCATATGGAAGCGTATGGCAAAATGGCGGTTAACTACAATAGAGATATAGAAATTTTCCCCGTGCTATCTTCTATTATGACCAAAATTATGGGTAAATCCTTATATAAATCCCCAACGGATATGGGCGTTAATATGGCTGGGGACTGTATTGTGGACGACGAGATTGTTAGAGAGGCAAGCAAACAAGAGATTATTCGCCGTTATTACGATGCGCAGATAGAAGTGTTAAAAGGAAACGTTGGAAAGGAAGTCGTTTCTAAAATAGATATACTTATGCAAAAGATGAATATATCTATAAACGATAGAAAAGTAGTGCCCATAGCACTTGAAAAAGAGGCGTTAACGGGCGCACCCTCTGCTGCAATGCAACTTCCGGACGGAAGAATTGTTGCGGGAAAAACGAGAAACCTTATGGGAGCGTCTGCTGCGGTATTATTGAATTCGTTAAAGGTATTAGGGGATATTGACGACGGGGTAGATTTAATTTCGGCATCGGTAATAGAACCCGTTCAACACCTTAAAGTAAACCATATGGGAAGTAAAAACCCAAGACTTCATACAGATGAAATTCTTATTCTTCTTGCTATGAGCGCCGTTACTAACCCCTATGCAAAAATTGCATTAGGTCAGATTTCAAAACTCAAAGGTTCGCAATTCCACTCGTCGGTAATTTTATCACACGTTGATAGAAAAACGTTAAAGCAACTTGGCGTTTGCGTTACGATGGAGCCTAAGAGAAAAAAAGAATAAACCTTATATAAATTACGATAACAAAGGATAATTATGAGCTTAGCAATAAAAATTTTATTATTAGCGGATGTAGTTACCGCACTTTTATTGATTGCATATTTGGCGATTAAATACTCCAAAATATTCTCTAAAAGACCTAAAACCTTTAATTTAGAAAGCGTTATTGAGGGGGATAAAATGCCCGAAGTTACCTACGAAGATAAGCCTATCGTGGGAGAACAAATGGAGATTATTAGGCCGGAGATTTCTCTTCCAAAAGAGGAAGAAAAAAAGCCCCTTAGCGAAGAACTTATCATAGGTGGCTTTGAAGAACTTGAAAAATTAATAAAAGAAAGTGGCGAGAAAAAAGTATAAATATCGTAAATTATCGAAAGAAAAAACTTCTGTTAAAATCTAACGGAAGTTTTAAATTTATTTTATTCTTTTTCATAAATTTGCGCCATATTCTATTGACAAATGGAAAAAGATGGATATAATAGAAGTTAGCAATTAAAACACGAGAGTGCTAACTCGTAAAAGGAGGAAATATATATGAAGGTTAAACCCTTATTTGACAAAGTAGTAGTAGAGGCTGTGGAAACGGAAGAAAGAACGGGAAGTGGATTTATTCTTCCAACGGCTTCACAAGAAAAGCAACAAATGGCAAAAATTATCGCAGTAGGTCCTGGTGGAGTGGTTGACGGTAAAGAAATCGTAATGCAGGTTAAAGTTGGCGATACCGTACTTTATTCAAAGTATGCTGGTAGCGAATTCAAGGTTGATGGAAAAGAACTTACCATTATCCGTCAAAGCGACATACTTGCAATAGTAGAATAATACAATCTATAAATAGGAGGCATATATAATGGCTAAAGAATTAAAACACGGTGAAGAAGCGAGAAAAGCTCTTCAAAACGGCGTAAACACGCTTGCCGATACTGTTAAAATTACACTTGGTCCTAAGGGAAGAAACGTAGTGCTTGCTCGTCAATTCGGCGCGCCGCTTATCACTAACGACGGTGTTACTATCGCAAAAGAAATTGAACTTAAAGACCCATTTGAAAATATGGGCGCTCAACTCGTAAAGGAAGTTTCTACAAAAACTAACGACGTTGCGGGTGACGGTACTACCACCGCCGTAATTTTGGCACAAGCAATGATAGGCGAGGGCTTAAAGAACGTTGCGGCAGGCGCAAACCCCGTTATACTTAAAAAGGGTATCGCAGGCGCAGTTAACGTTGCAGTAGAAGAATTAAAGAAGATTAGTAAGCCTGTAGAAGATAAAAACGCAATCGGTCAAGTAGCGTCAATCTCTGCTGGTGATGAAAACGTTGGACTGTTAATTTCCGAGGCAATGGAAAAGGTTGGTAAAGACGGCGTTATTACCATTGAAGAGAGCAAAACTATGAAAACGGAACTCACTACCGTTGAGGGTATGCAGTTTGATAGAGGATACGCATCTGCTTATATGGTTACTAACACCGACAAGATGGAGGCAATCTTAGATAATCCGGTAATTTTAATCACCGATAAAAAGATTTCTTCTATCCAAGAGATTTTACCCCTTATCGAGCCTATTGCTCAACAAGGTATGAGACTTTTAATCATTGCAGAAGAAGTTGAGGGAGATGCTCTTGCAGCACTCGTTGTTAATAAACTTAAAGGCGTGTTCAACTGCGTTGCAGTTAAAGCACCTGGCTTTGGTGACAGAAGAAAGGCTATGCTCGAAGATATCGCTATCTTAACCGGCGGTACTGTAATTTCATCAGAACTTGGTTACGAATTTAAGGACGTTACCTTAAATATGCTTGGTAGAGCAACTTCCGTTAAGGTAGATAAGGATAACACCACTATCGTTGGTGGTATGGGCGATGCTAAGGAAATTGAGGCAAGAAAGCAAGCAATTAAGGCACAAATTGCCGTAACGTCATCTGATTACGATAAGGAAAAACTCCAAGAAAGATTGGCAAAACTTGCTGGTGGCGTTGCAGTTATTAACGTTGGTGCAGCAACTGAAATTGAAATGAAGGAAAAGAAACTTAGAATTGAGGACGCTCTTAATGCAACTAAGGCTGCCGTTCAAGAGGGTATCGTTCCAGGTGGCGGAATTGCACTTATTTCAACCATCAACGTGTTAAAGGCTTATGCGGAAAGTTTAAGTGGAGATGAAAGAACGGGCGCACAAATCGTGTTAAATTCCGTGTCTGCTCCCTTAAAGCAAATTGCAACTAACGCAGGACTTGACGGGTCTGTTATCTTAAACGAAGTTCTTAAAGCGAACAAGCAAAATTACGGATTTAACGCTTTAACTAACGAATATACCGATATGGTAGCATCGGGTATTATCGATCCTACTAAGGTTACGAGATCTGCTTTAGAAAACGCAGCATCCGTTGCAAGCGTGTTCTTAACAACGGAATCTGTAGTTGCAGATATTAAAGAGGATGGTGCTCCTCAAATGCCTGCTGGTGGTATGGGCGGAATGTACTAAAATTTAATCTATGATTAAAGATTAAATAAAAGGTGGCCAAAAGCCACCTTTTAGATTTTTAAATAGTTTCACTTGTTAAAAGAATTTATACTTTTCTTTTATTAAGGGGGAACTCTTTTCCTAAGTCGTTCCCCCTTAACTATCCCCTTTACAAACTCCTCAAAACCCCCAAGCCCCCTTAATCTTTAAGGGGGAAGTGGTGTTTGATTTTTAGGTCAAAGAGAGATTTTTATTCCGTGAAAGTTTTGAAGAAATAAAAGGTGGCCAAAAGCCACCTTTTTTGATTTCTTAAAACTTAATTTTTTATTATTTTCTTGTGCAAAATTTTTGTTTTTTTGATACAAATTATTAAGTTAAGTCGAAAATTTTATTTATGGGTATTGACATTTAATGTGTTTAGATAG
>JAZSDD010000011.1:0-28805 GCA_045530945.1 Christensenellaceae bacterium | reverse complement strand
ATCGTAGCCATGTCGTTCTGTGAGCCAAGGAGTTGAGTGGAACCATTGTCTTCCTAAGACCGCTTGGCCTCCGACTTCGTTAGAAGTTCCGGTTACTAGTAAAGTGAGTTTTACTTTTCCGATATCAAAACCACTATTTAGCGAACCTACAGTGAGATTGTTTATATCCGTTTTTCCCGTTGCTTGTTTTAATATTTCGTATAAATTATCGTCTCTTTCGCCTAAGATATCATTAAGTTTTACTGAATTAACTTCAAACGACTTTAAATCTCCAACGTTAATCGTATCTTTATTCTTGCTGGTTAGGGAGGAGAGTAAGAGGTTATAGATACTTTCGTTACCTTCGTATTTGAGTACGGCAGACAATGGAATTTCGTCAATTTTAAGTGATGACAAATTATTTACTTTAATATCTTCTTCGGGCATATTTAACGCTTTTGAGAGGAAAGATAAAACTTCGCCCGTTATTCCAACTGATTTTAACGACATTGTTTTCGGATCAAGATTGCTAAGGTGTTTAATCTTGAGTTGGCTCTTATCGGAAACCTCAGTATTAAGACTAAGTATGGTGTTGTATATTTCCTGGTTTTCTGGAGTGTCTGGCAAGATTTCTACAAGATAAACCTCGTTAAGAGAAAAACCTTGTAAATCGTTTACCGTTAAATTTTTGTAGTTAGAAACGCCACATGCCGAACATATAAGGTTATAAATTGTTTCGTTGTTTTCGTCTTTTTCACCTAAAAGTGCCGTAAGTTTAGTGTTGGTAATATTAAATTTGCCAAGGTCGGCAATGGTAATATCCTCAGGTTTTACGCTAACGCCGTCTGATGGATTAGTATCTAAAGCGTCGCACAAAATATTATAAAAGGTTGCGTAGGTGGTTTTATCTAAAAATCCCGTAAGTCTAATTTTTTCCATATTGAGTCCGTTTGCTATGTTTTGAAGAGTAACGGGGTCGTTTGGACCTAAGTTGTCTACGCAAGCGCTACGTAAAATAGAGTATAAAGACTCGTTGTTACTTTCTGGGATAAAAGCATTAAGTTCTATCGTTTCTAACGTGATATTGCCAACTGAGGCAACGGTTGAATCTTTAAGCAATTTTGGAATAATACTATTTTCTTCAAACTCTGCGCCACCGAGACTTGATAGTATACTAACGATTTTTTCTCTACCGATACTTTCGCTTATTAAATTAACTGCATCGGGAATTGGAACGTATGCTAACGCACCGTAATAAAGGGTTTCACCCTCAGGGGCAAGCCTCGTTTTGTCGATATCAAACGCCTTTTTATATTCTCCACCACTCTTATAATAATATAGTTGTGGAACGAATTTGTCCGAATTAACGTCCAAATCAGTGGTTACCTCTTCCCATTGAGAAAAGGTGGAGAGTCCCTTAAAGTCACCAAGAGCATCAATACCGATAACGGTGTCAAGTGATGCAATGATTTCGATTATTTCGCCAGGATTGCTGGTTAATCTCTTTATAAAGTCGGTGATTTTTTCCGAACCGATATCGTCAGTTTTTATATGTATAAACTGATTGATTTTTTTTCCGTTAGAGAGTTCCTTATTGGTAAGCGAATCTATAAAATCTCTGGTGACAGGAATATCATCAAAAGAGTATTCGTTAATGTTGGTGATTGCTTGAAGAAGGGACATTTCTGCAATTTTACCCGCTTTTTCTTCAGTGAAAAGCGTTTTTGCAGGAATTGCTGCTAATACTATTGCTATTCCTCCAAAAAGTATAAGCAAGAAAGAGAAAACTCCCCATAGCCAAGTAAAAAAGTTTCTAAGATGGCGGTGTTTATAGTATTTTAACGCTTTTTCAGTTCTTTTTTCCTCTTTAGAAAGAGAGGTTTTTTCCATTTTTACCGAGTTAGATTTCATAAACTTATCTCCTTATGTCTACACAATATTTTCTATTATGCATACAATACTATTTATATTATAACACTAAGAATCGTGATAGTAAAGTAAAAGATAAAAAATAGTTAAAATGATAAAAAAGTGTTGACATCAAGATAAAATAGTTATATAATTTAACCAATAAAGGAGCAAAAAACAATGAAAAACGCATACTTTTTTTATTTTTCATTTTACTTTAAGGCGGATATAAAATAATATCGGTTGTTTTTTGCTATGTAAAAAGTTTTTTAAGATGACCGATTATTTCAATCGGTCCTTTTTTTTAGGAGTTTTTATGATTATTGTAGTTAAAAAAGATGGTGAACGTAAACAAGTAGAAAATCTATTAAAATGGATTGACATGCAAGGGCTTAAAGTGGATTTGAGTCAAGGACAAAATACTACCGTTATCGGTTTGGTGGGGGACACCTCAAGGATAGATATAGAACTCGTTCGTTCAATGGATATAGTTGAAAAGGTTAGCCGAATTCAAGAGCCTTATAAGTGTGCTAACCGTAAATTTCACCCTGAGGACACGATAGTTGACGTTGGTGGGCATAAATTTGGTGGTGATTCGTTCCAAATGATTGCAGGGCCTTGTTCGGTTGAGAGCGAAAAACAAATAGTTGAAATCGCAAAGGCAGTTAAAGAAGCCGGCGCAACCGTTTTAAGAGGAGGCGCATTTAAGCCGAGAACTTCTCCATACGCCTTTCAAGGGCTAAGAGAGGGGGGATTAGATCTCTTACTTAGAGCAAAAAAGGAAACGGGTATGCCTATCGTTACGGAAATTATGAGCGTTAGACATATTGACCTATTTAAGGACGTTGATATCGTTCAAATAGGTGCAAGAGATATGCAAAACTTTGAACTTCTTAAAGAAGTTGGAAAAATGAATAAGCCCATTATGTTAAAACGTGGGCTTGCAAACACTATTGAAGAGTGGCTCATGAGCGCAGAGTATATTATGAGTGAGGGGAACAAAGAGATTATTCTTTGTGAAAGAGGCATAAGAACGTTCGAGCCGTTGACGAGAAATACTTTAGATTTATCTGCAATACCACTACTCAAGGAACTCACTCATTTACCAGTTATCGTTGACCCAAGCCACGCATCTGGACTTTCAAGGCTTGTTAAACCATTGTCCTTAGCGTCAGTTGGTGTTGGAGCGGACGGACTTATGATAGAAGTGCATAACGATCCTGCACACGCTTTATGTGACGGTGCTCAATCTATTAAGCCGGAGCAATTTAAAGATATCGTTGATAATATTGACGTTATGCTTCCACTTGTAGATAAAAAGAGGGGCTAAAATGAAAGTCGGAATAGTTGGGCTTGGTTTAATGGGGGCGTCTTTTGGGCGAACCGTAAAGAATAAAACGCAAGATACCGTTTATGGTTTTGACCGTGATCAAACGGTTATGCTTAAAGCGTCGTTAATAAACTGTATAGACGGAGAACTTAACAAAGAAACTTTGCCCGAAATAGATTTATTAATAATATCGGTATATACGAGAGATTTTTCTTCCGTTGCAAAAGAATATCTTCCATACCTAAAAGATGGCGCGACCGTTTTAGATTTTTGTGGAAACAAAAGTTCCGTTTGTAAGTCGATGAAAGTACTTTCAAAAAAATACGATAAGATTAATTTTATCGGTGGACATCCTATGGCAGGTAGGGAGTTTAGTGGTATAGACCACTCGATAAAAACGTTGTTTGAAAAAGCTTCTATGATTTTAGTGCCGATAAAAGCCGATATCTTTACCATTGAAAGTATAAAAAAATATTTTCTTATTTTAGGTTTTGGCGAAGTGGTTTTTACTGATGCCGAAAATCACGATAAAACCATTGCTTTTACTTCTCAACTTTGCCATATCGTTTCAAATGCATATATAAAAAGTGAAACGGCAAAAGAGCATCACGGATTTTCCGCAGGTAGTTATAGAGATTTAACGAGAGTTGCAAGGCTTAACCCTAAAATGTGGAGCGAGTTGATGATGGATAACTCGGAAAAATTATCTTCTGAACTTGACACTTTAATTGAAAACTTAAAAAAATATCAATCTGCCTTAGTAAAAAAGGATGAAAAGGAGTTAGAAAACCTACTTCAAGAGGGTAATTTACTTAAACTTGAGATTGATGCGAGGAAAAATAAATGAGATTAACGGTAAACGCAACGAGAAAGTACGATATTATAACGGAAAATTCCTTTTCCCAAATAAAAAAAGAAATTAGCACCTTTTTTAAGGGAAAAAAGATTTTAATCGTTACTGATTCTATCGTTGAAAGATTGTATCTTAATCAATTAATTGAAGAACTAAAAGATTACGAGGTTTTTTCTTATGTTTTGCCGGCGGGAGAGAGTTCTAAAAATACTCAAAACTATTTAAAAATTTTAACCTTTCTCGCAGAAAAAAACTTTTTAAGAAAAGATATGATTATTGCTCTCGGTGGAGGAGTGGTTGGTGACCTTGCAGGGTTCGTTGCCTCTTCGTATATGAGAGGAATAGTTTTAGTTCAATGTCCCACGACCTTGCTTGCAAGCGTGGATTCTTCTGTTGGTGGTAAAACGGGCGTAGATTTGCCACAAGGCAAAAACCTTGTAGGAGCGTTTTATCAACCCTTTTTAACTTACGTAAATTTAAGTACTTTTTCTTCACTCCCAGAAAGAGAAAAAAAATGTGGGCTTGGTGAAGTGGTTAAATACGCTTTTATATCTTCTTTTATAACGGAGGAAATGCTCAAAAAGGGAATAACGGAAGAACTCATAATAGAGTGTGTAAAAATCAAGGCGCAAATCGTTAGTGAGGACGAGTTTGATAACGGCAAAAGGGCGCTTCTTAATTTAGGGCATACGATAGGACACGCTATTGAATCTCTTGCAAACTACTCCCTTTCACACGGGGCTTGCGTTAGCAAAGGTATCGCAAAAATTATAGATATGTCAGCAAAATATTATAATTTATCAGACAAAAAGCGTTTAGAGTTAAGAAATATCTTATCATATTCAGGTGAAGATGAAGATATTTTATTTGATACTGATAAAATTATTGAAAAGATTGCTTTAGATAAAAAAGCCGAAAATAACGGCGTTAACTTAGTGTTAATAAAAGATATTGGTGACGTTAGGATTGAAAAACTTAGCATAGAAAAAATTAGAGAATTGATGTTATGAACGTAAAAGTATATAATTCTAAATACTTTGGAGAGGTGAACGCCGTTCCGTCTAAATCGTATGCGCATAGGTTGATAATTTCCGCCTCCTTAAAAAAGGGAGAAACCTTTATAGAAAACGTTGGAAATAGTTGTGACGTTGTTGCCACCGCAAGGTGTATGAACGCTCTCGGCGCAAAGGTGGAACTTTTCTGTGGCAACGCCAAGGTAAGAGGAATAGAAAAACTGAATAAAGGCGCATTACTTGACGCTGGAGAAAGCGGTTCTACGCTAAGGTTTTTATTGCCCATCGTTACTGCGCTTGGAGGAGATGCAACTTTTGACGGTAGAGGTAGGCTCTTATCAAGACCTAACGACGCTCTTATTAAAACGTTAAACGATAACGGCGCAAACGTTAGTGGAGTAAAGGCTTTTGGACAGTTAAAAAGTGGAAAGTATGAAATTGACGCTACCGTTAGTTCTCAATATATAACGGGATTGTTGTTTGCTCTTCCGCTACTTAACGGGGATAGTAGAATTAATTTTATTGGTAATCCCGTAAGCAAAAATTATTTAGACATAACTAAAGAAATTCTAGACCTTTCAGGCATTAAATACTTGGAGGATGAAAAGGGATACACCGTTTTTGGTGGACAAGAATATAGTCTTCCAGATAAAGTTGTTTGCGAGGGGGATTGGTCGAGCGCATCTTTTATGCTCGTTGCGGGCGCAATCGGTGGAAAAGTTAGAATAAACGGACTTAACCTTAACTCAAAGCAAGGCGATAAACTCGTTTTAGACGTGTTAAAAGACTTTGGTGCAGAGATAGTTTGCAAAAACCAATCGGTAACGGTAGAAAAAAATCAAAACAAGCCTTTTAACGCTTATTTAGATAACGCCCCTGACCTTGCGCCTATCTTATCTCTTCTTGCATCTTGCAGTGATGGAGAAAGTAGACTATACGGTGTTGAAAGATTAAAGATTAAAGAAAGCGATAGATTAAACGCTATTATTGAAACTTTATCAAAGGCAAATATCCCTGCTAATTATAACGGCGAATATTTAAGTATAATAGGTAAAAAACCTCAATCGGCACTGTTTAGTGGATATAACGACCATAGAATGGTGATGACGGCAGTTCTTTTATCGGGGCTTGCAGACGGTGTTTCCACTGTCACTGACGGTGAGGCGATAAATAAATCTTATCCATCCTTTTACGAGGATTTTAACAAAATAGGAGGAAGATTAGATGTCTAAATGGGTGGGGAACAATATATCCATAGAGATTTTCGGCACTTCACACGGCGACTTTGTGGGTGTTAGATGTAAAAATTTTCCAAAAGTAAAAATTGATAACGAAAAACTCTCTGAGTTTATGAAACGCAGACAAGGTGGGGTGCAAATCGGTTCTACCCCACGAAAAGAAGTTGATTTTCCTAAGTTTACAAGTGGCAATAACGAGGGCTTCGTAGAGGGCGATTTCGAGGCTATTATAGAAAACAATAATAAAAAAAGTTCCGATTATAACGAACTTTACGGAAAACCTCGCCCGTCGCATGCAGATTATTGTGATTACGTTAAAAACGGCACGCTTGATTATAGAGGGGGAGGAAGATTTTCTGCAAGATTAACTGCACCCATTTGCGTTGCTGGATTTATTGCCAAAGAATATCTAAACTCAAAAGGCATATATGCATACGCTTACCTAAGTTCAGTTGGCAAGGTAAAGGGCAAATCGTATAAAGACGGCGCAACTAGGGAAGAACTTTCATCTATTTTGGGATTTCCATCATTAAAAAACAAAGAAAAGATGCAAAGAGAAATTCTAAAAGCGTTGAAAAAGGGCGATAGCGTTGGTGCAACGTGCGAGTGCGTTATATACGGTGTTAATGCTGGTGTTGGGGACGATTATTTTGACGGATTAGAAGGTAAACTTTCCACCCTTATCTACGCTATACCTGCGGTAAAAGGGTTAGAATTTGGTTTAGGGTTTGACCTTTCAAAAGGGTATGGAAGTCAAATGAACGACGCGTTTTATTTTGACGGAAAAAGGGTTAAAACAAAAACCAATAATTCGGGCGGAATAAACGGAGGGATATCCAACGGTATGCCCATTACGTTTAGAGTGGCTTTTAGACCAACGCCCTCTATCGTAAAAGAACAAGATACCGTGGATTTAGTGAATAAAACAAACGTAAAAATAAAAATTAAAGGCAGGCACGACGCTTGCGTTGCAATTAGGGCTTTACCCGTGATTGAAAGCATGGCGTATCTTACGTTGCTTGATTTAGGAGTATAAAAATGAGTATTGAAGAATTAAGAAAAAAAATTGACGCTATTGACGACGAACTTTCCTCTCTTTACGTTAAGAGGATGGATTGTTGCAAGGAAATCGGAGAGAAAAAAGCAATGGCTAACTCTTCCGTTTCAGTTCCCAAAAGGGAAAATGAAATTTTAACGAGAGTTACTAAGGGCGCTCCCGAAGAACTCAAACTCTACGTTAAACAACTTTACGATAATATTTTTATTCAAAGCAAAAATTATCAGAATTCCTTAGCGAGAAAAGATTCTCCGTCAAGCAATGCAATTAGAGAGCATTTAAAAGAAGAAAGAAGAAATTTCCCCATAAGCGCAACCGTTGCTTGTCAAGGCGTGGATGGAGCATTTAGTGGCATTGCCGCAAAAAGACTTTTTGAGATAAGCGATATAACTTATTTTAAGAATTTCGACGGGGTTTTCAACGCAGTAGAAAAAGGCTTGTGTGATTACGGCGTGTTGCCTATTGAAAACAGTACCGTTGGTTCTGTTTTGCAAGTGTACGACCTTATGAAAAAACACAAATTCTATATTGTTCGTAGCATAAGGGTAAAAGTTAGCCATTGTTTAGTTGCAAAGAACGCTTCTGCTAAAGTTAAAAAGATTTATTCTCACGAGCAAGCACTCAGTCAATGCGCAGAAATTATTAAAAGTTTAGGCGCAGAAACCGTTGTAGTTGAAAACACGGCTGTTGCAGCACGTTTGGTCGCAGAGAGTAATGAAGAGGGCGTTGGCGCTATTTGTAGTGAAGATTGCGCAAATATCTACAATTTAAAAGTTATAAAGAAAGATATTCAAGATAACGGACTTAACTTTACGAGATTTATTTGTATTTCTAAAGATTTAAAAATCTTTAAGGGTGCAGATAAAATTAGCGTTATGACTGGGTTAGAGCATAAAGTCGGCTCGCTTAACAACTTACTTTCAAGATTTTATACACAAGGTCTTAATCTCACCAAACTTGAATCACGCCCCGTTGGTGGTGGAGAGTTTGAGTTTATGTTCTACTTTGACTTCGTTGGCGACGTGGAAAACGAGGGCGTTTTAAACCTTCTTGCAGACCTTGAAACTACTTCGGATAAATTCGTGTTCTTGGGTAGTTATAAAGAAAACGTATGAGATATTGTATTATAGGTGAAAAATTAGGTCACAGTTTTTCTAAGGACGTGCATACCGAGTGTGGGCTTGATTACGTTATTAACGAAGTAAAAAAAGAAGAGTTAGCGTCTTTTATGAAAAATTGCCCTTTTGATGGGTTTAACGTTACTATTCCTTATAAAACGGACGTAATTCAGTATCTTGACGGAGTTGATAAAAGGGCTAAAATGATAGGCGCTGTCAACACGGTAGTTAAAAGAGATGGAAAACTGTACGGATATAATACCGATATTTTCGGTATGGAAAAACTTTTAGAACGTATAGGCGTTAGCGTAAAAGATAAAACGGTGATGATTTTAGGTAGTGGGGGAACGAGTAAAACTGCCACTGCACTGTGCAAGATAAATAACGCTAAGAAAATTTACCACGTTTCTCGCACGGGGGAAATAAATTATCAAAATTGTTACGACTACGTTGATACTCAAATTATCATCAACACAACCCCCGTGGGAATGTACCCAAATAATGGTGAAAAATCCATTGAACTTAATAAATTTAGTAACCTTTTAGGGGTTATCGATTGCGTTTATAATCCATTAAAAACGGCGTTAATACTTGAGGCTGAAAGCTTAGGTATTCCTTGCGAGGGTGGGCTTTTTATGTTAGTTGCGCAAGCGTTCGGCGCACAAGAAGTGTGGCTAAATAAAAAAATTCCTATGTCTTTTATCAACGACTTTTACAATAAACTTTACGATAGTAAGAAAAACGTTGTTTTAATGGGTATGCCGTCTTGTGGAAAAAGCACCATTGGAAAAAAGGTTGCAGAAAGGCTCGGCAAAGAGTTTATCGATACCGATAAGTTGATTGAATTAAAAGCAGGCAAAAGTATAGAAAGTATTTTTAGTGAGCACGGAGAGGAGTTTTTCAGAACCTTAGAAAAGGAAGTTATAAGGGAAGTTTCTAAGAAAAACGGCGTTATAATTTCCGTTGGTGGCGGTGCGCCTACTTTCGAGGAAAATAGAAAAAACTTAAAGCAAAACGGAGTTATTATTTATATAAAAAGGGATTTATCCCTTTTGGTATCAGACGGTAGACCTCTAAGTAAAAAAGAGGGAATACAAAACCTTTATGAAAAGAGAAAAGGTATTTACGAGAGTTTTGCCCATTTTACCGTTATCAATAATAGTGACCTTTGGTCGCCCGTAGAGGAGATAATAAAATTATGAAGATTTTAGTTATTAATGGACCAAATCTTAATATGCTTGGTGTAAGAGAGCCTGAATTGTATGGGAAAAACGATTATAAGGGGCTAATTAAGTTAATTAAAAACCACGCAAAAAGTAAAGGTGTAAAGGTTAAAACCTTTCAATCTAATTGCGAGGGGAAAATTGTAACAGAAATTCAAAAAGCTTATAAAAAGTATGACGGTATAGTTATCAATGCGGGAGCGTATACTCACACGAGCGTTGCTATATTAGACGCGTTAAAAAGCGTTGGTATTAAAACGGCAGAAGTTCATATTACCGACATAAATTCAAGGGAAGAATTTAGAAAAACAAGTTACGTTTCTTTGTATGCCGAAAAGATTATAGTAGGAAAAGGTTTTAACGGATACTTAGAGGCTATTGATTATTTAACCGAATAGTGAAAAAAAGCGATGGAAAATTCCATCGCTTTTTTTATTATATGCTTTTCTATTTAGAACCAACTCTACTGTCTTTTCGCTTGTCCGCCTCGGATAAATCATTAAATTTAACTAGGTTGTGGTGCATTTTACCTAAGTCGTTTCTGTTTTCGTTATAAACGTATCCCTCCGAGCGCATATAAGCGTTCCAACGCTTATGTTCTAAGTTTTCGATAATATTACGTTCTTCTTCAGTTAGGTTTTCTTCCTTTTTATCAGCGCCTTTTATTCCACATTTTATTCTTGCTTTCATATGGAGAGCGGAGGCTGTTGAAGAACGGTAATTATATTCGTACTTCCAAAAATCTTCTTCCGAACCGTATTTGAGGTGACGGCTAAGCGCGTCGTCTTCAAGTTCCGAGTCGATAATAACTGCTTCGCTATACGTCGTGTCCGTGCCACCTATAAAATGGAAGTCGTATTTTTGGTGCTTAAAATTTTCTGCATTAATTAGCGTTTCTTTTTGGTCACTATCGTAAACGATGGTACTAATAATAGGTTTGACGCCGTACCTTTCAAATAAAGTACGAAGTTTATAAGCACAATCAATATTAACTGCGTCTGAACCAAGGCTTATGAAAACGAAAGTTGCATCGTCAATTACTTTTATCAACTCGTCAAACTCTGCCGTTTTATAGTTAATTCCCGAGTGAATATTTATACTATATTCCGCCTCACCGGGAATAGAAGCGCCGTTATACGCACTGTCCATAAGTTCTGGACATTCAGAGGTGAATATAGAGCCTGCTTTTTTATCGCCGTCAAATGCATTGATTTTTATCTTATATCCGTCCATCTGACAGTACCAAGCAAGAGTTTTAGTCATTGCCTTACCGTACTGACCAAGACCTACTACTACTGCTGATATAACCTTTTTGCCGGAACCGTTTTTATCTAACTTAGCGCTCTTAAATAAAAGTTCGTATCCGTTATCGTAAAGGGTACGATAGGTTAACGATTGCGCATAGTTTATTCTTCTTATCTTAATTTTTGTATTGGGGAAAGAACTAATCAAAAGGTCACTGATAACATTTTTAGAAAAAAGGAAGATTTCAGTGTTTTCTCTTTGATTGAAAGTTTTGTTAAGGTGCATAAAGCCTTTGCTGTTTTCGTCTTCCGTTTTATTAAGAATAAAAAACATTAGTTTGGCTTTTTTGCTATGCATATTAAACTTAACTAGAGTGATATCTTTTTTAAAGCAGATAGCGTTAATATCCATCGCTCTTTCTAAAAGTTCAAAAGAATCTTCGTCCTCTGAATTATAAACGTCGGTAAAAACGATAACGGCGTTTTTATGATTTTTACATATATCAGTAGCGAGAGTAACTGCATAATCGTTTAATTCGCTAAAAATATAAGCGTCTTTATTAAAGGCTAAAATATATCTTATAAAAGCAACTGCGTTCTTAAAAAAGGACAATATAAATCCAAAGGTAAGAAACGGGGATACGATAAATAGTAGTGACGCTAAAACGGGATAAGCGTTTTTAAGCGTGGGGGAAAGTTCCTTTACTGCTGAATTTATCATTTCAAAATCGCTATCAACAACGAAAAGCCTTATCGTGTTATGGATGGATAGAACTATCGTTTTGAGCCATTGAAAAGACCCAGTGTCCTTAAAAAATTCTGCATAAACGGGCAAGAACATAGTAAAGCCTGATAAAGCGATAAAAACTATCATCAAGTTAAATGGTTTAATGGTTGGTAGTTGACTTTTCTTTTTTCTCTTCGCTAATAACACGAAAAAAGCAAGTACGAAAAACACTACCGAAATTAAAAAACAAATTTGCCAAATCATAATATTACCTAACTATTAGTCTAAATTTAGTCCAATTGAGGTTGGTGTTTAATATTTTTTCTTTCGCAATAGTTTGCAGCCACCGAGTGTTTACTGCAAATTACCGTAACGTTTTCGCATCCATTTAATACGCCCCATCCGAAATCTTTAACAGAGTCTGGAATAACTAACGTTTTAAGTCCAGTACAGCCTCTAAACGCCGTATCGTCAATGCGAACTACTGAATCGGGAATAACCATTTCAGTTAAGGAGGTGCATCTATAAAAAGCACCTTCGCCAATTTCATAAACGCTATCGGGTATTTTAATGGATTTTAGATGATTACATTCGCAGAACGCCCAGTCACTTATTATCGTTACGCTATCGGGAATAGTATATTCTTCTTTGTTTGAACAAGCGGGGAAACAAATTAGAGTAGACTTACTCTTGTTAAAGAGTATATCGTCAACCGATTTAAAATATTTGCTCCTTGGTTCAACGTTAATGGCGGTAAGACTGCTACATCCTCTAAACGGACTCATACCTATACTTGTAACTGAAGCAGGGATGGTAATCGTTTTTAGCGCCGTACAATCCTTAAAGGTGTTTTTACCTATTTTAGTTAAGGTTTTTGAAAGTTTAATATCTTCTAAACCGATACAACCGCTAAACACCATATCGTCGATTTTAGTAACTGAATCAGGTATATCTATACGCTTAATTCTAATACAGTCTGCAAGTGAACTTTCACCAAGTATGGTGAGTTTTTTTGGAAGTTGAATATTTTCTAACGCTTTACAACTGTTGAAAACGCCACCGTAAATTTCCGCCATGCCGTCGGGGAGGGAAATGGAGGAGAGGTTTGCACAGTTTTCAAAAGTACGTTCGCCAATTTCTATTTCTGGATTAGAAACAACTAATTCTTTTAAACTGATACAGTCACGGAAGGAACTTTCGCCAACTCTTTTTACGTTAGTTGGTAAGTTTAACGAGGATAAGTTTTTGCAACCTCTAAAAGATTCTCCACCGAGAGTTTTTACGTCGTCCCCAATAATAATAGTTTCTAATTTCTCACAGTTTTTAAATGCCGAATGACCTATTTCGGTAACTCCCTCGGGAACTTTAATTATCGGACTACCGTCTTTACATTTAACTAAAACGTCGTCTTTAATATTTAAAGCACGCATAGCCTCGATAGGAAGGCTGGAAATAAGTTTAGCGATATATTTGTCTGAATTAATCGCCTCGCTCTTAACGTGTTGAAGATTATCTAAAATCATACTGATTGCAGAGGGAACTTCCACGTCGTCCTCTAAATAAATGGGATAAATACGTTTATCATATTTAAATGCCGTAATAATTTCCATACCACAATATTTGCTTCCCATTGAAGAACTTGAGATGAATAGCAAGATTGCGCAAGAGTGTTCTATTCTCGAACGCAATTCTTCCCTAAAATCGTCACCAATTTCCATCGTGTCGTCGTACCACATACGGAATTTTTCTCTATCAATTTTCTTTAATACTTCGTTTACTACTTTTGCGTCTCTATGGGAATAACTAACGAAGAGATATGGTTCTGGTCCGTCGTAAGAATCAATAGTGATTTTGTGAAAAACCTGATTTTCCTTTTCCATTTTTTTCTCCTTGAATTTTGTCTATTGTATTTATATGATTTAATTTTTTACAGTATTAAAAGAAGTACGGCAATGGTTACTGCGAGAGAGGGGATTGATATTGCCGAACCATATTTAATAAAACTTCCGTACGAAAGTTTAACGTCGTGTTTTTTTATCATAGATGACCACATAATGCCTGCAAGCGCACCGATAGGAGTTAACAGTGCGCCGAGGTTAGAACCTACTATGGTAGCGTAAACTGCACCCATTTGTAGTGAAGAGCCGTTAAGCGCTTCTATAACGGGGCAGAAAAGCACGCTCATAGGAATATTGTTTATTAGGTTAGCAGAAAGATATGAAACAACGCCGTATTTTAATACCGAGTTGCTTTCTCCTAGTAGGTTACCTATAGCGTTAGTAACGCCTTGTTCTTTTAACGCAAGAATCATTATAAACATTGAAAGAACGAAGGGAATAAGTTGCCAAGGCGCACGTTTTAAGCACATGGTGAGTTCTGTTGGTTTTTGTTTTCTGATTAATGCGGCAATAATTATGCAAACGAATAAAGAAAGTGCTGAAACAAGTGACACAAGCCACATATCAATATTAAAATAAGGCCCAACTGCGAGTGCAATGGTACATACAGAAAGGTGTATTAGACCGATAACCAAGAAAGGTTTGTTTTCAATTTTAACGTCCTCAACGTTTGCCTCAGCAGGTATTTTTAAATTCTTTCTAAAAAGCAACCAAAGGATTAAAAAGGAAACTATGGCGGCAGCAAGGGTGGGCAAAAACATTATTTTAGCATATTCTAAGAAATTAACGCCGTAAGCCGTTGCTATGTAGATGTTAGTGGGGTTGCCAATAATAAGCGTCATACTCATTGTGTTTGCAGCAACGAATTCGCCAACTAAATATGGAACGGGATTTATTTTTGCGTTCTTAGCAAAATAACAAATAAAGGGGGTAAAGGTTAAAACGATAATATCGTTAGAGGTGAAAACGGTTAGTATTGAAACGACTACGTATAAGGTAACGAAAAGTTTCATCTGACTGCTTTTTGCCTTCTTAAGAGTTAGGTTTGCAAGGTATTTAAAAAATCCAACCTCGTCTAAGAAAATAGAAAGCACGGTCATTGATATAAAGAGTATTAAAATTTTAAGTGGGTTAATTGCCGAACTTTCCGTAAGACTATTCCATAAAGTTTGTAGGTCGATAAGCCCGAATATGGTAACTGCTAATGCACCTATTAAAACAATTATCCAGTACGAGTCAACTACTAATTTGCCAAACTTAAATTGTGGTTTGAATAAGACACATAATATCATTGCAAGGCAAGTTAGCGCTACGATTATTATTGCAGGTATCATTTTCCTTTTACTTCCTATAACTTCGTTACTTATTATGATAACACAACTAAATTATTAAATCAACATAATTTTTAAAACATATTATAATAGATTAAACTAATAAAATAGGTGAAAAGCGTTGAAAAAAAAGCGATTAGGTGATATAATTAATAAAAATATGCGATAATTAACGCGCGCAGAAAAAATATTATTGGTGGAAAATGGTTAAACATACGGTTTGTTTCAAATTAAAAAAAGGTGAGGACGCTTTATATGCTGTAGAGCTTTTAAGAACTATGAAAGGAAGAGTTCCCACCGTTATTGATCTTGAAGCGGGAGTGGATTTTCTACGTTCCGAAAGATCGTACGATATAATATTAACGGTAACGTTAAAAGACAGAGAGGCGTTAGAAGAGTATCAAAATGACCCCTATCATTGTGAAGTAATTAAAAAACATATGCACAAGGTTAGAGAAAGTTCGGTGGCTGTTGACGTGGAGATTGATTAGCAAAAAGGGCGAGGTTTGATGAAAAAGAAAAAGGGCTTATACGTAGATAAAACGGCAATAAACTCTAAGATGAGAGAGGCTTTTTCTTCCGTTTTGCCAATTGCATTAATAGTAATTTTGTTATGTTCAACGTTAATCCCCGTTGAAAACGGCAAAATGTTATCCTTCTTACTTGGTGCATTTTTAACGGTTATAGGAATAGGCTTATTTACACTTGGAGCAGATACGGCTATGACGCCTATTGGGGAATACGTTGGTAAAACGGTTATCAGTAGTAAAAGGCTATGGATAATTTTACCGGCATTTTTCTTCGTGGGCATTTTTATAACCATATCAGAGCCTGACCTTGCCGTTTTAGCAACGCAACTATCACAATCCATTGGTAAATGGCTTTTATTAATTACCGTTGGTGTTGGCGTTGGCGTGTTTTTAGTGATTGCAATTTTAAGGATAGTGTTAAAAATTAAATTCTCCTATCTCTTAGTTTTTCTATATGTTGCAGTGTTTACTCTTTCTTTCTTCGTTCCAAAAGCATTAGTTCCTTTAGCGTTTGATTCTGGTGGAGTAACGACAGGGCCTATGAGCGTTCCGTTTATTATCTCAATAGGTACTGGTGTTGCCCTTTTAAGAAGTGACAAGGGCGCAGAAAACGACAGTTTCGGTTTAACGGCGTTATGTTCGATAGGACCTATTTTATCAGTAATGATTTTAGGCATTATATTAAAACCGCATTTAACGATAAGTAGCGTTGATATTGCCGTGCCCGAAGATTCGAGGGGATTAATTGTAAATTATCTTTCGGAGTTTCCTAAATATTTTAAGGAAGTTGGTATTGCCTTACTTCCCATAGTGTTATTCTTTTTTATCACCCACTTTTTCGGAGCAAAGGTTGGTAAAAACGGAATTATTAAAATCTTAGTTGGCGTTGTTTATACTTACGTTGGATTAGTAATTTTCCTAACGGGAGTTAATTGTGGTTTTTATCCTATGGGTATGTTCATAGGTGAAGAACTCACTTCAAAGTTTGGTACGCTAATAATTGTAGTAGGTGTAATTTTAGGCTATTTCGTTGTAGCGGCTGAACCTGCCGTTCACGTTTTAACTACTCAAGTGTACGAAATAACTTATGGTATGATACCTAAAAAGGCTTTAAGAGGCAGTCTGATGATAGGTACTGCCATTTCAGTCGGTTTAGCAATGACTAGGATTATAGTGGGAATAAATATTATTTACTTTTTAATCCCGGGATATGTTATTGCGCTTGTATTAACCTTTTTCGTGCCGGAAATATTCACGGCAATAGCCTTTGATTCTGGTGGGGTTGCCTCTGGGGCAATGACTTCTGGATTTTTACTCCCGCTTGCGCTCGGCGTTTGTAGGGCTGTTGGTGGGAACGTTGCTACCGAAGGGTTTGGCTTAGTCGCTTTCGTTGCAATGACACCACTGATTACTATTCAAATTTTAGGTTTGATTTACAAGATTAAGGTTGGCAGAATTAAAAAAGCCAGAAAGCAAGAACATGCCTCGGTTGAAAATATTATAGATTAGGAGGAGAGTATGCAAGGAATAAAATATTTAATTGCCATAACGCATCGAGAGTTTTCCGAGCAATACGTTGACTCTCTAAAAAAACTTGGCGTAAATGCAGTGTTGACAAAACTTTGTTTAGGCACTGCAAGCGATAAGATTTTGAATTTACTTGACCTTGAAAAGACGGATAAAATTATGATAGAGGCAATGATTGTATCAGACAAGGTTAAATACGTAAAGGACGTTTTAGTCAGTGAACTTAATATTTACACCCCTGGTAACGGGCTTGCAATGTTTATTCCCGTAGACGGTATAGGGGGAGCGTCGGCAAAAAAACATTTCTTGGGAGAACAGCAGTCGGATAAGGAGGAAGAGAGAGTGGAAGAAAAAGTATCAAAGGCGGTTTTAATAATTACCGTTTGTGACAAGGGAAACACCGATTTAGTTATGGATGCGGCAAGAGAGGCAGGCGCAACTGGTGGCACGGTGGTTAAGGCTCAAGGAACGGGTGCGGAAATTGCCAAGTTCTTCGGCGTTACTATTTCCGAAGAAAAGGAAATGGTTTATATAGTTTCTAAAAGAGAAGAAAGAGATAAAATAATGTACGCTATTATGGAAAAGGCGGGTAGAGATACCGAGGCGCACGGAGTGGTTTTCTCACTTCCCGTTGATAGCGTTGTTGGTATTAGAAGTTTAGAGGATATTTAATGACCGAGAATTTTAATTGCGAGTTTAAATCGCAACTGGAAAAATTTGACACGGTGGCGTTCGTTCCTAAGGGAAACAGTATGTACCCCTTTATAAAGAACAAGGCACAAACGGTCTATATAACCAAGAAAAAGGATAAATTACAGCCCTTTGATATCGCTATGTTTTTAAGGGAAAACGGAACTTTGGTTTTACATAGGATTATAGAAGTTAATGACGAGGGGTACGTTTTTTGTGGGGACAGTCAATTTTACTTAGAAAGGGTTGAGGAAGATAGGGTTATAGGCGTGCTTAAAGCCTTTCAACAGGGTAAAAACACCGTTGAGTTTAACCAAACTCACCGTCTAAAAGCAAAAAAATGGTACGATAAAAAAACGTGGCGAAAAATTAGGCTTAGCGTTTACTTTTTTATAGTAAGGGTGAAAGCAAAACTTAAAAGAATTTTTACAAAAAAGAAGGATAGATAAATGACTATTGAACAATTAGGTGCACTTGCAAAAGGCGCTTGCCCCGAACTTTATTTAACGGATGAAGAAAAAATTAAAAACGTTCTACTTTCTGTTGCCGATAAACTCGTTAAAGAAAAGGAGTTTATAAAAGAACAAAATGCTATTGATATAAAAAATGCTAAAAGTAAAGGTATGGCAGAGTCTTTTATCGATAGGCTTACTCTAACCGATAAGGTTATCGACAGTATGGCAGAAGGGCTTAGACAGGTTGCCAAGCTATCTTCTCCCGTCGGTAAAACTGTTTATGACTACGATAATTGTGAACAAGATATTAGCATAAAAAAAATTGCCGTTCCTTTCGGAGTTATCGGCATAATATACGAATCTCGCCCCAACGTTACGGTGGATGCTTTCGCACTTTGTTTTAAGACGAAAAACGCCGTTATCTTAAAGGGTGGAAGTGATGGGCTTTATTCTAACAAAGCGTTAGTTAAACTTATTAAGGACGTTCTCATTGAAAACGGCTTAAATGAAAACGCCGTTTCACTTATCGAAGACACGTCAAGAGAAAACACCGTTCGCTTTATGAAGATGAGAAAATATTTAGATTTACTTATTCCAAGGGGGGGAGCAAATCTGATTCGCTCGGTTGTGGAAAATTCTACCGTGCCTATTATCGAAACGGGAACGGGTAATTGCCATATCTACGTTGACAAATTTGCTAACGTTGAAATGGCGAAAGAAGTGATTTTTAACGCTAAGACACAGCGTTATAGTGTTTGTAACGCTTGCGAATCGCTCGTTATTCATAGCGAAATATTGCAAAAAGCCTTGCCTATTATCGCAAGTAAATTGCAAGAAAAACAAGTGGAAATTCGTGCAGACGAACGTGCTTATGAAGTCATAAAAGATTATCCATACTTAGCAAAGGCTACCGAAGAAGATTTTGCAACCGAATATACTGCGGGAATAATTTCCGTTAAGACTGTTGATTGTATTGACGAGGCTATTTTGCATATAAACGCAAACTCAACTTCACACTCTGAAAGCATTATTACCGATTGCATCGATAGAGCGCAAAAGTTTACCGATTTAATAGATTCTTCCTCTGTTTATCACAATGCGTCTACGAGATTTTCCGACGGATTTGTTTTCGGGCTTGGTGCAGAAATAGGTATTTCCACACAAAAATTACACGCAAGAGGACCTATGGGGCTTGATGCTTTAGTCACCACTAAATACGTTATTAAGGGTAACGGCTCGGTAAGAAAATAATATATAAATAAAACTAAAACCGATGGATTTTCCATCGGTTTTTATGTTAAAAGTCAGTAGAAAATACTACTGAACTTGTATAGTCCCAAAAAAATTAAAATTAATGGGGCAACAAAGGAGTATTTGGTGAGTTTAGAGATTAACGGGAGGTCGCATAAACTTACGCCTATAAATATCATAACGCCGTGAAAAAAGGCAATAGTTAAAGGAACGTAAAACGCGTTAATTCCCATTATAGAAAGTGAAAGATTTGCTATCGCTCCGTCAAGCCCTACGGCAAACCCTGAAAGTACAATTTGGTGATTAAGACTTTTTCTTTCTTTTACCGTCTTTTCTTGTTTGTTAAATAGATTGTATACTCCCACGCCAACTAAGATTAATCCACCAAAACCAGCCGTTTTTTCCGTTATAACGTTGGAAAAAAGTTTGGCTAAGTAGTTGGTGGCTATGCACATTAGTAAAACGATAAGCGTTATTCCTAAAACAATGGGAAGTTTTTTAGGTTTAATTAGGGATAGCGAAAAGCCACACACAAGTGAATCAATGCTTACAGTGAGAGAAGTTAACAATAAAAAATATACCATAGGTAAATTCATCCTTTGCGTTTACTTCAGTATATTACAAAAGTTAGTAAAAATGTTTCTTGAAAAACGAGGCGTAAAAAAGATTAAATTAATATTTATTTGAAAAATGCTTAAAAGTAAATTGACAAAGCCGACGTTTTCGTGTAAAATACAATAGATATAGTATGAAAAGGAGTATCAGGCTCAAAAATGAGAACGGCTAAATCCTCTAAATTAATTTTATTACTTATAACGATGGCGTTATCTTTGATTGCGTGTTTCGTTTGTTTTTCAGAAACGCATGGTGTTCACGGCGTAACCCCCGATAACCCAAAAGACTATTTTTCCTCTACCGCTAACGTAGAGTATAAAGACGACGGTGTAAGCGCTCTTCTCGAAAAAGATGGTGAACTTTCCATTAAATCTTCTCTTGCCCTTGATAATCTTGGGTTAGAAATTAAAACGGATGCATCTATTAAGGCTCTTAACGTTACAATTAAAACTGAGCCCTATTATGCAAACGGCAATATTAAAGAAGTTGATGGTGAATTTGACCTTGTAGAAACGGTTGAGCATAATTTGCTTATAACCTTTAACGGCACTGCTCTTTCTCTTAACTTCAATGGACAGAGTGCTCCTGCAACTCTTAACGGAAATCTTGACCTAATTTTTAAGGTTAAAGATAACGTTTTATACGCTTACGTTGAGGGAGAGGAAGTTTATTCTAATAAGTCGGAATACAAAGTTCGTGATATTCAAACTTGTATCGCAGATGAAATTGGATTTACCGTTTCTGAACTTGTTGACGGTGCAACCGCAACGGAGTTGTTAATTCTTTCAGTCGATCAAGACGTTACTGAGGTTAGTGGAAAGTATAAGCAAACTTTCAAACTTGATGCAGACGGAAAAATTGAAAAGAAAGCAACCCCTTACGGTGTTCTTTCTGAAAATTTTGTTAATGCAGATGGGAAAATCTATTTCAAAAAGGACTTTACTTACGTTCTTTCTATGAGAGGACTATCCGTGCTTGGCGAACTTAAAAGTGCCAACCTAAGATTGGTTAAAACTGATGCAGAAGATCAAAGCATTTGGCTAGAAAATAATGAAAATCCTAAAAAGGTTGTATTTAATGAGGTTGGTGTTAAAAACATCAATATTCAAACCAACCTAAGTTATGAAAACAAGGTTTTAAAAACTCTTGAGGTTAACGTTTACGACGAGGATACCATTGCTCCCTCTTACGATAAATCATTAGTTGGTAGTGAGGCTTTCGAGGCTTACGAGCTTGCTGTAAAAAAAGCGGCTAAGACGGAAAATGAGGATGGAGAAGAAAGCTATATTAAGCTTGGTGACGTTTACAAAGTACCTTCTTTAGAGGATTTTGTTAAGGATAACATTGTTTCGTACAGCGATCTAGAGGCTACCGTTTACTATAAAACACCTTTAGAAGAATCTAAAACCTCAGGTTCTTTTGAGATTGAAATTGAAAGTGCGGGGGAATACGTTTTCTACGTTGCGTTTGGCGATATCGAAGGTAACGAAATGGAAAAAGACGATTTCTTTACCGTTGACGAAGAGGACGAGAATAAAATTACTAAAGGAGTTTACGGTGATTTTATTTTCAGCTTCCATATTGAAGATGACTCCGCTTTCGATATAGATGCATCAAAACTCTTGGGTAAAGGATACGTTGGAAAACTTTATTCGGCATCCGATTTCAAAATTAATGCAAGCAATTACACTAAGTCGTATAAACTCTTCTACAACGCTAACTCGGATGCTAAGGCTGAAGATGAGGGTTGGGTAGAAATTATTAGTTCTAATAATATTCCCGAAGGCTATGAAAACGATCTTTTCAGTGTAGAAGATATTAAGAAAATCGGATATAATGGCAACTTAAACTTCACTCCCGATAGAGTGGGTGCTTATAAAATATCATGTTCATTAATTTCAGATAGTACTTCTCGTGCTGCTGAAGCAGAGGCTGTATTCAAGGTAGAAGAACCCAAGACGGTTAAGCCTTACGAACCTCTTGAAACGAGAGAAATTATTGCAATAGTATTCCTCTCAGTTGGTGGTCTTTGCCTTGTAGGCATTATTGCTTTAATATTTGTTAAACCCAAAGAAAAAACTGACGCTGAGTAATTATTAAACTGACATGAAAAGGGGACTTCGATAATACCGAAGTCCTTTTTTAACCTAAGCATATGAAATCATTTATTATAGATAAAAATAAAAAACTATCCAAAGCAGTTTTTTCATATTGTGATGATTTAACCTATTCAGCCTTTCAAAAAGCCCTAAGAAACAAGGATGTTAAGGTGAACGGAAAAAGGGTGAATAATGACCTTTTATTAAACGAGGGCGATAGGGTAGAGATTTATTATTTGCCTAAATTAAAGCAAAATTTTAACGAGATTTTTTGTGACGAAAACGTTTTAGTGGTGGATAAAAATCAAGGCGTAACGGCGGAAAATCTTTATGAGGAGATTAAAAAAATCTATCCTACCGCGGGGTTTATTCATAGGCTTGATAGAAACACTAAGGGGATAATGATTTTTTCCCTTAACGAAAAAGCCGAAAAAGAACTTTTATTTGGTTTTAAAAATCGTTTATTTACCAAGGAATACACTGCCGAAGTTATAGGTGTTCCCGAAAAGAAAAGCGCAATACTTGAAGGTTATTTAATTAAGGATGAAAAAACCTCAACGGTTAAAATTTCTGACAAGCCTTTTAAGGGCGCAGTATACATTAAAACGGGATATGAAGTGGTGGAAAAAAGGGAGAAAACGGCCCTTTTAAGAGTAACTTTATATACTGGAAAAACTCACCAGATTAGAGCGCATTTGGCGTTTATTGGTCACCCCATCGTTGGTGACGGAAAGTACGGTGTTGAGAAGATAAATAAACGGTTCAAAAAAAGTAAGCAAGAACTTTGTGCCTCTAAACTTATTCTTAAATTTAATGAGGGCGATTTTTTATATTATTTAGACGGCAAAGAGTTTAACGTTTAGGAGAGATTATGCCACAAGATGCTTTTACGTTAAAATATTTATGCACTGAACTTGATGAAACGTTTAGTGGCGGAAAAATAAACCGTATCGTTCAGCCAAGTAAGGATACGGTGATTTTTACCGTGTATACGGGGGCGAAAACGGTTAAACTTCTTTTAGACGTTAATCCTGGTTGCCCAAGAATAGGTGTCACCGAAAAGGAATATGAAAGCCCCTTAACTGCTCCTAATTTTTGTATGCTACTCAGAAAATACTTGCTTTCAGCAACGATTGAGCATATATCGTTAGTGGGCTTTGACAGAATAATAAAGATAGAACTAATCCCGTCAAACGAGTTTTTCGATTGCGAAAAAAAGGTTATTTACGTTGAACTTATGGGCAGATACAGTAACGTAATTCTAACGGAAAAGGGTAAGGTTTTAGGTGGAAATAGGGGAGTGAATTTTTTTGATAACGGCGTGCGCCCGTTAATCGTTGGCAGAGATTATATTCTTCCTCCAAAAGGTGATAAAAAAGAGCCTTGGGATAGAAAATTGATAGAAATTTTTCAAGAAAATGCCAGTCAACCTATTTCAAATTTAATAACCTCTTTCACGTCTGGTTTTGCTAAGTCAACTTCTGATGAAATTGAAAGGGAATTTTTGCAAATTTATGCTAAAAAAGAAGATGATTTTGGTAGTAAATTATTTGAATTTTTAAATAAATTCATTTTGGGAAAAGAAAAAAAGCCTTGCATTTATAAAAAAAATGGCGATATTTATGACGTTTGCGCTTTTGAATATTCCTCCTTTGAGGGTGAAAATGTATATTTTGATAAACTCTATCTTGCAGAAGAATATTATTTTTCAGAAAAGGAAAAGAGTAAAAAGAAAAGGGAACTATTTGATAGGCTTAGCAGTGTAACTAACACGGCTGAGAAAAAAATAAGAAAGAGACTTTTTGCCATAACGTCTAGGGAAAACGAGGCTAAAAAGGCAGAACAAAACAGACTTTTTGGCGAACTTATTTTATCAAATCTATACAAAATTAAGCAAGGGCAAGAAAATGCCACCTTAGAAAATTATTACGATCAAAGCATTGTTACGATACCTTTAGATAAAAACCTTTCTCCCTCAAAAAACGCTGAAAATTATTATAAAAAATACAACAAGCAAAAAAGGGCAACGGAAATGCTTTCTATCCAAAGAGAGCAAGCGGAAAAAGAACTCTCTTATATACTTAGCGTAAAAGAAGAACTATCTTTATGTGAAGATATTTCTGACCTTGTTTTTATTAAGGAAGAACTTATTTTGCAGGGCATATTAAAAGAGCAAGCCGTTCGCAGTAGGAAGAAAATTGCTCTTGATAAATTCAGACGATATGAAATAGAGGGCTTTACCGTTAAGGTGGGTAGAAACAACGTTGAAAACGACGAGGTTACGCTCTCAGCAAACGGAAACGATATTTGGCTACACTCAAAAGAGTATCACTCATCTCACGCAATTATTGAAAGTAAAGGTGAAAACGTGCCTATTTCCGTTATAGAGAAGACGGCGTCTATCGTTGCTTACTACTCTAAGGCGAGATTTGGTGGTAAGTCGGAAATAGTTTACGTTAAGAAAAAATTCGTTAAAAAACCCAAAAAGGCAAACGTAGGTTTTTTTACTTACACAGACTACAATAGCGTTACCGTTTTGCCAAACAGGTGTGAAGATTATCTAAAATAGATATATTTATAAATATATTTGTGCGTTATATGGCGTAAAAACCTTGCGTTTTTGAGCGTGGTGTGTTAAAATATGTTAGAATTTTAATAGGTATAGGAGAATATTATGAAATATACTTTTGAAAAAGCAGAAAAAAGCACTGTAAAAGTTACTATGGAACTAACCAAGGAAGAATGGAAAGAGGCTAATGACAAAGCCTATGAAAAGACTAAGGGTAGATATTCAATGCCAGGTTTTAGAAAGGGTAAAGTTCCTAAAAAGGTATTAGAGGGCGCATACGGTACTGGCGTTTTCTATGAAGAAGCAATAAACTATGCTTTCCCCAAATATTTTGGTGAAGTTCTTGATAAAGAACCTTCTATCGAAGCAATTGACAGACCTGAACTCGATATTAAGGACATTTCTGACGACGGCATCACTATGATTGCAATCGTTCCCGTTAAGCCAGAAGTTAAAATCGGCGCATACAAAGGATTAACCTTTAAGAAAAATACTTATAGAGTAAAAGTTGACGACGTTAAGGCAGAACTTACTCGTTTACAAGAAAGAAATTCAAGACTTGCTCCCGTTGAAGACAGAGCAGTTGCTGACGGTGATACCGTTACTATCGACTACTCTGGTAGCGTTGACGGAGTTAAGTTTGAGGGTGGTACTGCTGAAAACCAAACTCTCGTTATCGGTAGCAAAACCTTTATTCCTGGTTTTGAAGAACAAATTATCGGTATGAATAAGGGAGAGGAAAAGGATATTTCTGTTAAATTCCCCGAAGAATACCATGCGGAAAATCTTAAGGGTAAAGACGCAATTTTTGCTATCAAACTTCACAAGATTGAGAAGAAAGAACTTCCCGAACTTAACGATGAGTTCATTAAAGACGCTGTTGGTGCAGAAAGTCTTGACGCTTATAAAGATGAAATTAGAGATCGTTTGAAAAAGCAAAATGCAGACAGAACTCAAAGAGAGTTAGAAGACGCTATCGTTAAGAAGGTTACCGAAACTACCGAAGTAGAAATTCCAGACGCTTTAATTGAAAATCAAATTGATCGTATGGTTCAAGAAATGGAATACAGACTTTCTTACCAAGGTTTAAAACTTGAAGATTACTTAAAGTATCTCGGCAAAACTATGGCTGATTATAGAAACGACTTTAAGGAACAAGCAAGCGAAATAGTTAAATCTCAACTCGTTATTGAAAAGATTATCGAGGACGAAAAGATTGAAGCTACTGAAGACGACGTTCAAGAAAGAGTTAACGAAATGGCTAAGGCTCAAGACAAGCCTGCAATCGACGTTAAGAAAAATATGAACGCACGTCAACTTGATTACATTAAAAACGAAATCATTATTAAAAAACTTTTCGAACTTCTTAAAAAAGAAAACGTAATTGAGTAATAAATTACAGATTTAGGGATATAATTTACAAGGAGGTTAAAAATGGAAATTAAAAACACCGTAGTTCCTTACGTTATTGAACAAACGGGAAAGGGCGAGAGAAGTTACGATATTTATTCAAGGCTTTTAGAGGATAGAATTATATTTTTAACCGGAGAGATTAACGACGCTGTTGCTGACACCGTCGTTGCGCAACTTATCTATTTAGAGGGAAAAGATCCCGATAAGGATATTTGCCTTTATATTAATAGTCCCGGTGGAAGCGTTAGCGCAGGTCTTGCTATCTACGACACTATGAACTATATTAGATGCGACGTTAGCACTATCTGTATAGGTCTTGCGGCAAGTATGGGTGCTTTCCTTCTTTCCAGCGGTACGAAGGGTAAGAGATACGCTTTGCCTAACAGTGAAATTATGATACACCAACCTTTAGGTGGTGCTCAAGGTCAAGCAAGTGATATTAAAATTCAAGCAGAACATATCTTAAAAACCAAACATCGCCTCAACTCTATTCTTGCAAAGAATAGTGGAAAGCCCTACGAACAAGTTGAAAAAGACACCGATAGAGATAATTATCTTTCGGCTGAAGATGCAAAAGAATACGGGCTTATTGACGAAATCTTTGTTAAACGCCCGTAAACAAAACGGAGAATTATGAAAGATAGAGAACAGTTGATTTGTTCTTTTTGCGGAAAGCCTAAAGAACTTACACGTAGACTTATTGCCGGCCCAAATGGAGTTTATATTTGTGACGAGTGTGTGGAAGTCTGCCGTGAAGTGATGAACGAGGATGATGCAAAAGAACAAAATAATGAGCAAGTAAAACTCTTAAAGCCAGCCGAAATTAAGGCTCGATTGGACGAGTATATTATTGGACAAGACGAGGCTAAGAAAGTTTTATCCGTTGCCGTGTACAATCATTATAAGCGCATAAATTTTAAGGGCAGTAAAGACGACGTGGAGCTTGATAAGAGCAATATTTTGCTTTTAGGTCCTACGGGAAGTGGTAAAACCCTGCTTGCAAAAACCCTTGCTAAGATTTTAGACGTTCCCTTTGCTGTGGCAGATGCTACGACGCTTACCGAAGCAGGTTACGTAGGTGAGGACGTTGAGAATATATTGTTAAAGCTTATCCAAAATGCAGACTACAATATAGAAAAAGCGCAAAAAGGTATAATTTATATCGACGAAATCGATAAAATTGCAAGAAAAAGCCAAAACGTTTCTATAACTCGTGACGTTTCGGGGGAAGGCGTTCAACAAGCGCTCTTAAAAATTATTGAAAGCACTATCGCCTCAGTTCCTCCTCAAGGTGGAAGAAAAAATCCACAACAAGAAATGATTAGAATTGATACTTCTAATATTCTTTTTATCTGTGGTGGCGCATTCGTTGGTCTTGATGAGATTATCTCAAAAAGAAAGGAAAAGTCGTCCTTAGGATTTGGTGGCAACGTTTCAAATAAACTTTCTGAAAAACAAAAAGATTTATGTATTAGAGACGTTCAGCCTCAAGATTTGATAAAATACGGGTTAATTCCCGAATTTGTTGGAAGAGTTCCTATTACCGTAGGTTTACATCCGTTAGATGAAAAGGCTTTGGTTAATATTATGACTGAGCCGAAAAACGCTTTAGTTAAACAGTATAAAAAACTAATCGGTATGGATAACGTTGAACTTGAAATTACTGACGGGGCAGTTTTCGCAGTGGCGAAAAAGGCGATAGAACTTAAAACGGGCGCAAGAGGGCTTAGAACAATCTTTGAAAATCTTATGATTGACACTATGTACGACCTCCCTGGTGGGGAAGACGTTGAGAAAGTAGTGGTAGACGAGGACGTTGTTTTGAGAGGGGAAAGCCCAAAAATTATTAAAAAACAAATAGCGTAGAAAAATAAAAAAAGTTTTAAAATAGTTAGGAAAAACGTTTGACAATCTGGAAAAAATTGCTTATAATATGTAAGCTGTGTAATCTGGGTTGATACTGGAAGTTACTTAAACTGCTAAATAAGCGGAAGATAATTTCAGTTGACAAGTGTGGAGGCAAGACCTCTGCGACTAACTTCAATAAGAATTAGTAAAGTCATTCGCAGCGACTTAAAAATTTAAGTATCGGCGAATGATTTTTTATTTTACTAAATTCGACACACACGGCGGAGTTTACAGCGCACACAGTAAAAGTTAGGTAAAAAGGAGAAACAAAAAATGGCAAGTCAAAAAATCAGAATTAAACTCATGTCTTACGACGTGGAAATGCTTGATCAAGCAGCTGCAAAAATCGTAGAAACTATGCAAAAATCAGGCGCAAAGATAAGTGGACCTATTCCACTTCCTACCGAGAAGGAAATCGTAACGATTCTTCGTTCTCCCCACAAGTATAAAGATTCAAGAGAACAATTCGAAATCAGAACACACAAAAGACTTATCGACATCTATTCGCCCAACGTAAAGCTTTTAGACAGCATTCATTTACCAGCAGGCGTAGATATCAAAATCAAATTGTAAACAATAAACATTATATATAATATATCGGAGGTGAACTTTATCTATGAATAAAGCAATCATTGGCAGAAAGTTGGGAATGACGCAACTCTTTTCCCAAGACGGCAAAGTTATTCCGGTAACGGTTATTGAGGCAGGTCCTTGTCCCGTTGTACAGGTTAAAACTTTGGAAAGAGACGGATATTCAGCAGTTAAACTTGGTTTTAGCGAAACTGATGAAAAATCCTTGAACAAACCGCAACTCGGTCAGTTCAAAAAA
>JAZSDD010000021.1:0-11533 GCA_045530945.1 Christensenellaceae bacterium | reverse complement strand
CACACAATATATAGTATACTATATAAATAACTATAATAACATTAATAAGTGAGGCAAAATATGAATCACCTACGAAATAGCTATATAGCAAAATTTTTCAAAAATTTTCACTTTATACCAGCGCTATTTATATCATCTGTTTTAGCAACGCTATTTATCGGATGTGAATGGTTTGGCGTTTTTGACAATCTTATGAAAGGCAATTTCGCATATTACAATATTTGCATTAGCGCGTATTTCGTTTTGATTTACATAGTATACGCTCTTGCAGAATGCAAAAATGAAAAATTATCGGTTGTTGATCCAACTAATTTGGCAATAATGCTCGCCTCATTAATATACGTTATTTACGTTTTATTTATATCAAAAACTTTCACTCTTATAAAACTGCTCGTTCCAGGCGCACTTTTTTTGGTTATGCTTTTTGTAACCGTTATGAGAACGGCTTATTTTAAGCCTTACGAGAAAAAGGGTAAGGTTTATTATACGAAAAATTCTATAAACGCATATTATCACACGCTAACCAAAAACCATTCCTTTTTTGCTATCTTTCTTTTCGCAGTTGCACTATCAAGCCTTTCCTATTTAGTTATATCAAGTGGTTTTACGGTTAACTTTAAATCTTCTAAATTTATTCTCCCCATAATAGTTGCCGGATTATTTTTATCACTTTTAATCTTTAATTCTATCACCAAGAAAATCAGTGTGCTTGACGCTGCGCTCTTAGGCGCAACGTTAAGCCTACTTCCTATATTGTCTCAGATATTATTCGTTGCTCATGGAACTGTTAAACGAATTTATTTAAGTTATTTTGCAATAGCTTTAGGCACGGTTATTATTTTAACGATTTTAAGATTTATATTCTTTGATATTTCTAAAATTGGCAAAAATAGTTCTGAAAACTTTAGCGACGTTAGAATTGTTAACTATTTTAAGAAGGTGTCGCATAAATACGGAATGGGAATTATTATAACGGTATCCTTTTTCTCAGTAATTTTCTTCCTCTTTATGATCAACTTTGCCGACGCAACTAAGTTTATTAAAGTTGAGGACACAATAGTGCTTATTAACTATAAACTTATCCCCTCTTGTGTAATTAATCTTTTGTTTATCGGAACTATTATAATGGGCGCAACGTTGACCGCCACAGGGATAAAATCTGTTAAAATAACCTTTGCCGACTTTTTAATGCTTACAAACCTCGTTTTCTCTATAGTTGCATCTGCAATTTTTGCATTGCAAAAAACTTTTGATTGGAGAATTTACTGTCTTGGTGCGTTATTTGTCTACTCGTTTATTATGACTTGGATTAGAATTTTAAAATGCTGTCCTAAAAATATTGATTAAGAATTATTAGAGGCGAAATTGAAAAGTACGATATTAGATAAAATAAAGGATAAAAAACCTTTTGAATTTAACGATATATTTATTTATCTATCCCTTTTATTTATCGTTTCTTTGCTTTTTTTATTTTTTATCATATTACCACAAAACAATCATCCGAAGGGATTTAAGATTTTAATTGATAATAGAGAAGTTTTAACTTTCGATTATCAAAGCGAATATTGTTCTTTTTTAGAGGACTATTCAAATCTAATCGAGATAGACGAGAGTAAAAAACAAATAACGATATTTCATAATCAACAAAGAAACAGTTATAACGTTATAAAATACGACACGATAAAAGGCTCGGTAAAAATGCTTGATTCAACGTGTTCAAACTCCAAAGATTGCGTATACGAAATTGCAATCTCTAAAAATGGTGCTATATACTGTGCGCCTCACAATTTACTAATTATTCCTATAACTAGCAATTCAATATCTAAGCCTCCCGTTTTAGGAGGTAGTTATGAATAATAAAAAAATCAAGAAAATCACGTTCACGGCATTGTATTCGTCGCTTGCTCTTATTATTTTTTACGTTGAAAGTTTGTTTCCACCCTTAATTATACCCGGCGCAAAAATGGGTTTATCAAACGTTTTTATATTGCTTGCGACAATTACTATTAGTCCTTTACACGGATTTTTTACTTTACTAACAAAAGTTATCTTAGGAAGTTTATTTATAGGTAACTTTTCCGCAATAATATATTCACTGCCTGCCGGAATGATTGCACTATTGATAGAAGTATTAATTCTTAATTTTATAAAAAAAACAAGCGTCGTTTCTGTTAGTATTGCAGGCGCGGTAATAAACGTAACTATACAAAACGCCATATTTTGTTTATACACGAGTACTATTGGATACTTATCTTATCTTCCCTACCTCGCTATAATAGGCGTATTGGGAGGATGCGTAACGGGCTTTGCCGTTTATCTTGCGTTAAAAAGATTACCCAATTTATCCGTTAATATATGATAAACTCTTAAATTAGAGTAAAGGAGAAAAAATTGAGTTTCATAAAGGCTAAATACTATCCTTACGGTAGTAGAATTAGGGGCACTAAACTTTCTAAAGATTCCCTTATTGAAAAAATTACACCGCCAAAAACGGTGTATATTTCTATGTCACAACACATAGGTGCTCCGGCTATTCCCGTTGTTTCGGTGGGTGATCACGTAAAAAAGGGACAACTTGTCGGAGAAGCAAGCGGAGCACTTTCTGCAAACGTTTACGCATCCGTTTCGGGAACGGTTATAGAAATAAAGAATATAGTAAACGGTTTTGGTCAAAACCTAAATTACGTTGTTATTGAAAACGACTATAAAGATGAAGAAGTTTTTCTTGACGACGTTACTGATTTTGAAGTTAAAACGCTTATCGAAAGGATAAGACAAGCAGGTATAGTAGGTTTAGGAGGCGCAGGATTTCCCACTGCAATTAAACTTACTCCCAACCACCAGTTAGACACCTTGGTTGTTAACGGTGCAGAATGCGAGCCTTACCTCACTTGCGATTATAGACTTATGATTGAACGTACCGACGATATTTATAAAGGTATCAAGTACGTTGCTAAAGTATTAGGGATTGAAAGGGTTATAATTGGTATCGAATCTAATAAGCCAAAAGCAATAGAGGCTTTTTCAAGATATGATGATTTAGACGTTGTAGTTTTAAGAAAGCAATACCCTATGGGTAGTGAAAAGCATTTAATCTACGTTACCACGGGTAGAAAAGTTCCCGTAGGTAAAATGCCTTTTGACATTGATTGTTGCGTTCAAAACGTTAAAACCTTAATTGCTTGTTACGAGGCTATTGAACTTAATAGACCCCTAACTGAAACTGTTATAACGGTAAGTGGAAAGGGAATTAAAACGCCTAAAAACCTTCTTGCCCCCATCGGCACTCCCGTAGAAGAACTTATAGAATATTGTGGTGGCAAAGCAGACGACGTTATAAAAGTTGTTGCAGGTGGTCCTATGATGGGCAAAGCGCTTGTAAGTTTAACTCACTTTACGAGAAAAACTGATAGTGGATTTTTATGCTTAACTGCTAATGAAACTGACACGAGTAAGCCGTCTAACTGCATTAATTGTGGTATGTGTGCAAGAAATTGTCCTATGCGACTTATGCCTATGTATATTGAGGCAAGCGCAATAACAGGAGATTTTGAAAGCGCACAAAAATACGGCGCTATGAATTGTATTGAATGTGGATTATGCGCGTATAACTGTCCTGCAAAACGGTCACTTGTACAGAGTATTTCATATGCAAAAGGAAAGATAAAGGAGATGAAGAAAAATGGATAAATTATTAACCTATTCCCCCTCTCCTCACATTAAAGCACCAAAAACGACGAAAGGCATAATGATTAGAGTATGTATTGCTCTTTTACCTGCTTGCATAATGGGTGTAGTTTATTTCGGAATAAACGCCTTGTTAATTTTATTAACCTCCACCCTTTCAGCAGTAGCAAGCGAATACATATATCTACTTATAATGAAGAAATCTTTTATGGAAATCACCAAGCAGTTTGACTTTACGTCGTGCGTAACGGGTTTACTCGTTGGCATGTGCATGGGTTCACAAACACCACTATACGCTCCACTTTTAGCAAGCGTGTTTGCGATAATCGTTGTTAAAATGATTTTTGGTGGAACGGGCAAAAACTTAGTTAACCCCGCTATCGCAGGTAGGGTTTTTACATTTATGTCTTTTACAGCCGTTATGGCAAGTAATTGGGCTATGCCGTCCATTTCCCCTATATTTTCCACTTCAACGCCAACGACGGGTGCAACGATTTTAACTTCTCTTATGGAAAACGGCACGCTACCCTCCCTTTCAATTTTAGATTTGTTACTCGGAACGGGGTTAACGGGTTGTATTGGGGAAACTTGCAAAATCGCTTTAATTGCCGGTGCAATTTTTCTTGCAATCTCTGGTGTTATTAATATTATTTACCCACTAATCTACATAGCGGTTACGGGATTACTTACCGTTTGCCTATTTAATTTTAATTTTGCATATTTCTTGCCATCAATCCTATCTGGTGGTTTAATACTCGGTGCGTTCTTTATGGCAACCGATTATACCACTACTCCTAACACCATATTAGGAAACGTGATTTACTTTATCATGTTAGGACTAATAACGGCTGGACTTAGAGTAGCAACCAAAATGGAAGTTGTGTCTTTTGCGATACTTTTAATGAACCTCGTAGTTCCACTAATTGATAAATTTATAGTTAATAAGCCCTTTGGTTATAAAAAATCAAAGAAAGTAAAGGAAGGTAAATAATGAAAAATTTTTTTGCCAGCCTTTGGTTTAGATGCATAAGCACTCTCTTTATTATTATTTGTTTCTCTGGCTGTTCGTTATCTATTTTAAGTGACTTGCTATACGTTTCAAGTCAAGAAAGAACGGATAGAGCAATTAAAAAGATTTACGGTGAAGTTCAGTTGTATAACACCGTTTTAGACGGAGAGATTGATGAAACGATTAATTACGACTTCGGTTTTATTGATAAAATTTACGAGGTACAAGTAAGCGAAAACGAAAGTTATCTGCTTTTTAAGTCAACTGGTAATCAAGGTTATAAGGGAGGAACAATTTCCCTTTGGATAAGCGTTGCAGAAAATGAACACGGCACGCTTTCTATAAAGAAAGTCATTTTAGACGGATACAATAAGCAAACGTTAATGAGTAAACTTACTTCTTCGTTTTACGGAAATTACAACTTAACCGACGTAACTTCGGCGTACGAAAACGGTGAATTATTCACCACCGACGTTAATACCCCTAATAGCAATCCTATAACGGGAGCAACAAAATCTGCTAACGCCGCAAATAACGCAGTAAACTGCGTAATAACTTACTTGGGGGAAAATTATGAAGACTAATTTTAAAAAAATAGCAACAGACGGAATAATTACACAAAACCCCACCTTAAAACTCATACTCGGCACTTGCCCCACCCTTGCCCTCACCACGATGGCAATGAACGGAATTTATATGGGACTTGCAGTTACTTTCGTTCTTATTTGTAGCAACCTACTTATCTCTCTATTAAGAAAGGTTATTCCCTCAGAGGTTAGAATACCTGCCTTCGTTTTAGTAATAGCAACCTTCGTTACTATCGTAAGATTGCTTTTAGATAAATTATTGCCTGATGCTTACGAAGTTTTAGGGCTTTACCTCCCGCTTATCGTTGTAAACTGCATAATTTTAGCAAGAGCGGAAAGTTTTGCAAGCAAAAACGGACCTATCGCGTCTATATGTGACGGATTGTTTATGGGTATTGGATTTATGCTTGCCCTAACCCTTATGGGTGCGTTTAGAGAACTTTTGGGTAGTGGCGCAATTTTTGGAATTCAACTTTGGGATTTCTCCATTGGATTTTTCTCATCAAGCGCAGGCTCGTTTTTTACCTACGGTTTGTTTATTGCTATATTTAGCCTTATAGATGGCGTTATAAGTAAAAAACAAAAAATAAAAAATTACGCTTTGCTTGTTAAAAGCAAAAGTTTAGATTCAAACGAAATTACGGAGGAAAAATAATATGACTGAATTTATTTTAATTATTGTTTCTGCCGTTTTTATTAACAATTTCGTAGTTGTACAATTCCTCGGAATTTGCCCCTTCTTAGGAGTAAGTAAAGATTTTAAGAGTGCGTTTGGCATGGGTATTGCAGTTACCTTCGTTATGACGATAACTTGTCTTATTACCTACCCCATTTATACTCTCATATTAGTTCCTCTTGAAATTGAATTTATGGAAATAATAATTTTCATATTTGTTATTGCAGGATTAGTTCAAATGATAGAAATGGCTCTTAAAAAATACTCTCCCGCCCTCTATAATGCAATGGGTATATATTTACCATTAATCACCACTAACTGCGCCGTATTAGGCGTTGCTGAACTTGTTATCGACCATGCACAAATGGCGTCTTTAATAGGGCTTTCCTCCCCTGCTCAAATGGGGCTTGGGTACGCCGTATTGTACGGATTGTTTGCTGGCGTTGGTTTTACCGTTGCAATCGTTCTAATGAGTGGTTTAAGAGAAAAAATTTCAAGACTTCCCATAAACAAGCACCTAAAAGGCTTTCCAATCGCAATGATTGCCGCGTGCTTTATTGCAATGGCGTTCTACGTATTTGCTCTAATTTAAGGAGAACAAAATGAATTATTTATTACTTAATTCAATCAACGTTAATAAATTGCTTTTTGTTTTAGCAATAGTTGCAGTAATCGCCGTAATTTTTGCAATTTTAATAGTACTTGTTTGTAAAATTTGTTTCGTTAAGGTAGATGAAAAGGCAAAGTCAATTAGTGAAAATCTCGCAGGCGCTAACTGTGGTGGTTGTGGTTATGCAGGTTGTGCTGACTTTGCTAAAGCGTTATCTGAGGGTAGAGCTGAATTATCTTCTTGTGGACCTACCTCAAACGAAGGAAAGGAAAAAATCGCTAAAATATTAGACATCCCCTTTTCCGCACAAGAAGAGCTTTACATAGTCGTTCATTGCGCAGGAGGAGATCGTTGCAAGGATAAATTTGAATACGTTGGAAACGATGGTTGTATAGCGCAATCAACCTTCCAAGGTGGAAAGAAAGCATGTCCTACAGGTTGTTTAGGTAGTGGCTCGTGCGTAGAGGTTTGCCCCTATCACGCAATAGAGGTTAAAGACCACGTTGCAATAGCAAACAAGGCACTGTGCGAGGCGTGTGGTTTATGCGTTAAAACTTGTCCTAAAAAGATAATTGAACTTATTCCAAAATCGTCGAAAGTATACGTTGCTTGCTCCACTCATTGTAAAGGAAAAGAAGTTATGGGCGCTTGCGAGAAAGGTTGTATCGGCTGTGGATTATGCGCTAAAAACTGTCCTACCGGAGCAATTACGATGGTTGACAATATCCCCGTGATTGATTATAACAAGTGTGTAGGATGTAAACTTTGTGCCAATAAATGCCCCAGAAAATGCATTTGGGAAATTTAGTATTATATTAATAGAAGAATTTATAAAGGACAAACTTTTAACATAAAAATTTGTCCTTTTCCTTTACCAAATTTATCTATCTTTCAATTTACTTTTACAGTAGTATTTTAATTGTAAATACAAATTTTTTATGATATAATTTAGCAAGAATTAAGTGTTTGGAGAAAAATATGCACAAGTTCGATACGAAAGTACAACATTTAAAATATAAGGTATTAAAAGAAGTTGCTCGCCTTGCGTGGAAAGATAAACTATTAGAAAATCTGCTTGATATCCCCACTACAATCGTTCCGGGAAATGCCCCTACTATGCGTTGTTGTGTTTACAAGGAGAGGGCTATTTTAGGTAAAAGAGTTAAAATTGCTATGAATAACGCAGGCAAAGATAACCCTAAGGTTATAGAAGTTATTGAAATAGCGTGTGACGAATGCCCCGTAGGTGGATTTGAGGTTACTAACGCTTGCAGAGGTTGTTTAGCGCACAGATGTGAAGACGCATGTAAGTTTGGCGCAATCTCATTTGACCATAATCACGTTGCCCACATAGATAAGTCAAAATGTAAAGAGTGTGGCGCATGTGCAAAAGTTTGCCCCTACACTGCAATTATTAGCCGTAAGCGCCCTTGTCAAAGTGCTTGTAAACTTAAAGCAATTTCAATGAACGAAGACAAATCTGCAACCATTGATTATTCAAAATGTATAGAATGTGGTGCATGCGTTTATCAATGTCCTTTCGGTGCAATTATGGATAAATCATATATTCTTAGTGCCGTTGAACTACTTAAAAATAGTAAGAAAACTATTGGTGAAAAGGGGGATTATACATACGCAATAGTTGCTCCATCTATTGCTAGTCAATTTTCATATGCAAAATTAGGTCAAGTATATACGGGGCTTTATAATTTAGGTTTTGACGAGGTTGTAGAAACGGCTATCGGCGCTGATATAGTTGCCATGATGGAGGCTAAAGAACTTGCTGAAAAAGGTGTTTTAACAAGTTCTTGTTGCCCCGCTTTCGTTGAATACGTTAAAACAAATTTCCCAAACCTTACAAAGTACGTTTCCAAAAACCTTTCCCCTATGGCTCAACTCTCAAAACTACTTAAAGAAAAATCCCCTAATTGCAAAGTTGTATTTATAGGTCCTTGCACGGCAAAAAAATCAGAGGCAAAAAAAGACGAGGTAAGTCCTTACGTCGACGTGGTGTTGACGTTTGAAGAACTTCAGGCATTAATAGACAGTAAAGATATTGACCTTACTTCACTTGAAGAAACCTCAATTAATAATTCCTCTTGCTATGGTAGACTTTTTGCAAGGAGTGGAGGATTGACGGAGGCAATATCAAACGCCATAAAGGAACAAAATATTAATTTTGATTTCAAGCCGATTGTTTGCGATGGTATAGAGGCTTGTAGAATTGCTCTATTAAAGTTAAATAAAGGGGTTTTAGATGGAAACTTTATAGAAGGTATGGCGTGCGTAGGCGGATGTATAGGTGGCGCGGGCTGCTTAACCCACGGAGATAAAAATATAATAGAAGTAGATAAATACGGCAAAGAGTCAGCAAGCTCTATGCAAGACTCTTTGTCAAAGGTATAGAAAAAAATAGACAAAAAAATGGATAACGAATTTCGTTATCCATTTTTTAATTGTTTTTTTCTTATATCTTTTCCTGTTTTATTAGTTTACCATCAATATCGCAAAGGCTTAGCACACCTTCTTCTAAAATCATAAAAGATGACGGCGTTCCGTTTTTAGGTAGAGAAACTGAGCCTGCGTTTGCAACAACACAATTTTCATCTCTTTCTATAAAACCGGTGTGAAAATGCCCGTATACTACTGCATCAAAGCACGTTTTAGGCAATGCGTCTTTGTTATAAACGTGACCGTGAGTTAAAAACACCGTTTTGTTTCCACTAACGATAACCGTGTTTTCAACAAAATCAAAGTCAGAAATCATTTTATCAACTTCACTATCACAATTTCCTTTAACTACGATAAGTCTATCTTTATTTGTGTTAAGTAAGGTGGCAACTTCTCCGGGGTTATATTCTTCGGGGAAAGGATTTCTCGGTCCGTGATTATAAATATCACCTAATAAAACCAACTTGTCCGCACACTCTTTTTCCATTAAAGAGATAATTTTTTTAGTATAATACGCCGAGCCGTGTATATCTGATGCAATTAGAAATTTCATAATTTTACCTTTCTATTAAATAATTAACAACTTCACTTGCAATAACTAAGCCTGCCGTTCCCGGCACGAAAATCATTGACGGAGGTTGTTTTTCTTTAGAAGAATCTCCCTTAGGCTCTTCTTCAGAATAAACTACTTTTAGTTTTTCTATTCCCCTCTTTTTTAGTTCCCTTCTCATAACTCTTGCAAGGGGGCATGTTTTAGTATCTTTTATATCTGCGACTTTAAGTAATAAAGGATTTAATTTTCCTCCTGTACCCATACAAGATATAATTTCAACCTTATTTTCTTTTGCTCTTTTGATTATTTCAAGTTTAGCAGTCACCGTGTCAACGGCATCAACTATGTAATCAAAAGTATCAAAGGAGAATTTATCGGCGTTTTCGGGAAGATAAAACACGTTATTAACGTTTATCTTTAACTGCGGGTTTATTGATAAAAGTCTTTCCTTTATAACCTCTACTTTTAATCTACCTATCTGAGAGGTTGTAGAAATAATTTGTCTATTTAAATTACTTAAACCAACAACGTCGTTATCAAACACGGTGAGTTCACCCACACCGCTTCTAACCAAAGCCTCGGCAGTAAACCCTCCTACACCACCAACTCCGAAAACAGCAACGTGGGAGGATTTAAGTTTATTATAACCTTCCTCACCTATGAGTAGTTTCACTCTATTAAAGGTTTCCACTTAAAATTCCTCCCAAGTAAAATTGTATTATTCTTCTCCGTTATATAGAGGGTGCTTTTCAATTAATTTTGCAACCTCTGCTCTAACTTTATCAAATGCGTTTTCTTTTTCTCTAATAATTAAAGTAATAAGTTCAGCAATCTTCTTACAATCCTCTTCATCAAAGCCTCTGCTCGTAACACTTGGAGTACCGATACGAACACCACTCGTTACGAACGCACTTCTTTCATCGAAAGGAATAGCGTTCTTATTGAGAGTAATGTTAACTTCGTCTAACATCTTTTCAAGTTCCTTACCAGTAACCTCAGTGTTAGAAAGATCTAAAAGCATAAGGTGATTATCCGTTCCACCAGAAACAAGTTTAATTCCAAGTTCTATAAACTTTTCACTCATAGCCTTTGCGTTAGCAACAACTCTCTTTTGATATTCCTTAAATTCAGGTTTTAACGCTTCACCAAAAGCAACTGCCTTAGCTGCAATAATATGCATTAAAGGACCGCCTTGAGTTCCGGGGAAAACTGCCTTATCGATAAGCTTTGCATATTGTTCTTTACACATAATCATACCGCCCCTTGGACCTCTTAAAGTCTTATGAGTGGTGGTAGTAACAAAATCTGCGTAAGGTACGGGGCTTGGATGTAAACCGGTTGCAACTAAGCCTGCAATATGAGCAATATCAACCATCATATATGCGCCAACCTTGTCACAAATTTCCCTAATTCTCTTAAAATCGATAACTCTTGGATATGCAGAAGCACCTGAAACAATAATTTTAGGTTTAACCTCCAATGCAATCTTTTCAAGTTCGTCATAGTCAATAGTACCGGTTTCTTTAGCAACGCCGTAGCCAACGCTCTTGAAATATTTACCAGAAACGGTAACAGGGCTACCGTGAGTAAGGTGTCCACCATGAGCAAGGCTCATACCTAAAATGGTGTCACCAGGTTGAAGAACTGCAAAGTAAACGGCAAAGTTTGCATTTGCACCACTATGGGGTTGAACGTTAACGTGATCTGCACCAAAAAGTTGTTTTGCACGTTCAATAGCAAGAGTTTCTACCTCGTCTACACATTGGCAGCCACCGTAATATCTATGAGCGGGATAACCTTCTGCATATTTATTGGTAAGCACGCTTCCAGCAGCGGAAAGAACGCCTTCACAAACAAAGTTTTCGCTTGCAATAAGTTCAATGTTGTTTCTTTGTCTAGCAAGTTCTTTTTTTATACTTGCGTAAACTTCTGGGTCAATGTTTTTGATTACTGAATAATC
>JAZSDD010000067.1:0-5765 GCA_045530945.1 Christensenellaceae bacterium | reverse complement strand
AATAATATAAGTATAATAATGTTTTTTCAAGGTTTGTTTAATCTTTTTCGGGTATACTTGAATTAACTAATAAATAAGGAGAGACTGTTTTGAACAAATCAAAATCAAAATGGATATGGATAATACTTGCAATTATCATTGCAATTATTGGCATTTTATCCATAAGCAATATGTTAAACAAGAGATATGACGTGTCTTATTCTGAATTTTCAATTCTCGTAGATGCGTCGACTGACGGTGTTTCAAAAAGCGAATTAGGTGCGTTAGAGGTTGAAGAGATTGAAAAGGCGCTTAGTTCTTATGACTACGAAGCGCTTATGCTTTCTAACGTTGTAATTGACGGATACCGTATTACTTTTGACGTGGTGTTAGTTAATGAAAGTGGTAGTATGTCCGTGCCGTTTGCAACGGTGTTTTCAAGAGCGTCCGATTCAGTTATTAGCGTTGAAGATAAACTTTTAAGAGCAAACGTTGCATTTTCATACACCGATCCTAACGAGGGTTCTATATGGTCAAGCATTCTTCCAATTCTTGGATACGTGCTCGTTGCAGTAGTTTTCATCGTTATAATAATGCAAACGCAAGGTGGAACTAAGGGCGCAATGTCTTTTGCTAAAACAAACGCAAGGGTTAACCAAAACTTAAAAGTTCGTTTTAGTGACGTTGCCGGCGCAGAAGAAGAAAAGGCGGAACTTGCTGAGGTTGTAGATTTTCTTAAAAACCCTAAAAAGTTCTCAGAACTTGGTGCAAGAATTCCAAGGGGCGTTCTTTTAGTAGGTCCTCCCGGAACGGGTAAAACGCTTTTTGCAAAAGCCGTTGCAGGTGAGGCTGGCGTTCCTTTCTTCTCAATAAGTGGTTCTGACTTTGTGGAAATGTTCGTTGGTGTTGGCGCATCAAGAGTTAGAGATTTATTCGATTCTGCTAAAAAGAATATGCCTTGTATCGTGTTTATCGACGAGATTGACGCAGTTGGCCGTCAACGTGGAACAGGTATGGGTGGTGGACACGACGAAAGAGAGCAAACACTTAATCAACTTCTCGTTCAAATGGACGGGTTTGCAACTAACGACGGAATAATCGTGATGGCGGCAACAAACCGTGCCGATATTTTAGACCCAGCGTTACTTCGTCCCGGTAGATTTGATAGACAAATTTACGTTAACGTGCCCGACGTTAGGGGTAGAGAGGCTATCTTAAAAGTTCACGCAAGAAATAAACCTCTTGCAAGCGATATTAATTTTAAGACGGTTGCAAGGATGACGAGTGGTTTTTCCGGTGCTGACCTTGAAAACCTTTTAAACGAGGCTGCAATTCTCGCTGCAAGAGCAAACAGAAAGTATATCACCAACTTAGACCTTTACGAGGGTATAAACAAAGTTCTTATCGGACCTCAAAAGAAATCACGCCTCGTTACCGAAACGGATAAACGTATTACGGCGTACCACGAAGCAGGGCACGCAATCTTAGCGAAATTACTTCCTAATTGCGATCCCGTTCACGAGGTTTCAATAATTCCAAGAGGTCAAGCGGCAGGTTATACTATGACAAGACCTGACAGTGACGATAATCACTTAACAAAAGCAAAACTTTTAGACGATATAGTTATGACGCTCGGTGGAAGAGTGGCGGAAGAACTTATTATTAAAGATATTTCCGCTGGTGCATCGGGAGATATTCAAGCGGTAAGTAAGAGAGCAAGACTTATGGTTACCGAGTGGGGTATGAGCGAAAAAGTAGGTCCTATTTCTTACGGTTCTGAAAGGGAAATTTTTATCGGTAGAGATATGGCGTCACACGTTTCATATAGCGATAGTACCGCTGCTATTATTGACGAAGAAGTTAAAGCCATTGTTGAGGGCGGACTTAAAAAGGCAAGAAAACTTCTTTCAGAAAATAAAAAACTATTAGACAATATGGCAAGACTTTTAGTGGAAAGGGAAACTATTTTCTCCGAAGAAGTTGATATGCTTATGGAAGGCAAATCGGTAGAAGAAATAATGCTTTTTATGGACGAGAACGAGAAAACTCTTTCACAAAATCCGTTTGAAAGAAGGGCTGCTAAATCCATAATCGTCGAAGAAGAGAAAAAGCAAGAAACTTCCTCAGGTTTAGATAAAAAAACTGAAAGCCAAACGGAAGAAAACAGTTCAGAAAAAGACAAAGAAACGGAAGAAAAATAACCTTAACGGAAAATATAATCTACAATACAAAAGGGGAAAGTTATGGCAAGAATAATAGCGTTTTCAAACCAAAAAGGTGGAGTAGGAAAGACAACGTCGTGCGTTAATCTTTCGGCGTATTTAGCGCAAAAAGGATATAAATGCTTGCTTGTGGATTTAGACCCACAAGGCAATGCAACGAGTGGACTTGGGTTTTCAAAGAGCGAAGTTAAAAATTCCGTTTATAATGTAATGATTGACGATATGCCTATCGAAGAGGCAGTTGTTAAAACGTGTGTGGATGGGTTGGATTTGCTCCCTTCAAATATTGACCTTGCGGGAGCAGAGGTTGAACTCGTTTACGTAAAAGATAGAGAAAAAGTTTTAAGAAAAGTTTTAGAAAGGGCAAGGGGCAGTTACGATTTTATCACCGTTGATTGTCCTCCCTCGTTAGGACTTTTAACAATAAACGCTCTCGCAAGTTCAGATGCCGTTATAATACCTATTCAAAGCGAATACTACGCATTAGAAGGTTTATCACAACTTATGAACACTATTAAACTTGTAGTTAAACACCTAAACCCCGACCTCAAAATAGAGGGCGTAGTGTTAACTATGAACGACAACAGAGCAATAATTTCTCGACAAATTTCTTCTGAAATTAGAAAGTTTTTCGGCAAGCGTGTTTACGACACCGTTATCCCAAGAAATATTCGTTTATCGGAAGCGCCAAGCCACGGCGTTCCCATAATGTTGCACGATACTAAGTGTTCTGGAGCAAGAGCGTATCTTGCTTTTACCGAAGAGTTTTTATGCAAACAACCAAAAGGTGTTGTTAAACGTAGTTAATAAACAAAATCAAAAGATATAAATTAAACGGAGCAAAGGAAAATGAAAAATAATAGAGGTTTAGGCAAAGGATTATCTGCATTGTTTTCGGAAACGGAGAGCGATTACGGTAAAAGTTTACTTTTTGAAGAAAGCGAAGAACAGGGAGGACAAGGCGTAACGGAAGTGGACGTTGGTTTGGTTTTTGCTAACCCCAATCAGCCGAGAAAAGCGTTTGACCCCACTGCGCTGCAAGAACTTGCCGATTCTATTGAAAAACACGGCGTGATTATGCCTATTATCGTTAATAAGAGCGGTGATAGATATATGATTATTGCGGGTGAAAGAAGATACCGTGCAAGCAAACTTGCAGGACTTTCAAAAGTTCCCGTAATAATTAAAAACTATAACGAAAGGCAAATTAAAGAAATTTCTCTTATTGAAAACTTGCAAAGAGAGGACTTAAACCCCATAGAGGCTGCAAACGCAATGAAATCTCTTATGAGTGATTACGGTTTAACGCAAGAGGATTTGGCTGATAGAATAGGTAAATCCCGTCCGTCAATCGCTAACACGTTAAGACTTTTGAGTCTTGCTCCCGAAGTTATGAAGATGGTGGAAAACGGTTCGTTATCAGCAGGACACGCAAGGGCTATGATTTCCGTTCCCGAATCTGACCAAAAGAAGATGGCAAACACCGTTGTTAAAGAGGGACTTTCCGTTCGTGAGGTGGAAAAGAAAGTTAAAGAATACTTTATGACGCCAGAAGAAAAGGCAAGAAAGAAACAAAAAGCCGAACTTTCTTTAGAACTTAAAGAGTTGGTTGCCGATATGCAAAGGGTGTTCGGCACGAAAATTAACGCAATCGGTAACGACACTAAGGGCAGAATTTACATTGACTATTACACGAGGGACGACCTTGATAGGCTTTCCGAGATAGTTGAATATCTTAAAAATAAGAAATAATTAACGATAATTAACGGGCGACGCTTTTTTTGCGTCGCCTAACTTGTGAAAAAATATATTTAACGGCTATGCTTGAATTTTTACAATTAGGAAAAAATGTTCAAATAATATTAGATTATATGCAAAAAAGCGAGGTTGAGTTTTGCGATTATTCTGTGGGAGCAAAATATCTTTGGAGAGATGAATTCGTTATAGATTACGCTATTTATAACGACACTCTCATTATGAAAGAAACGTGTGAAGATTATTATACCGCCTTTTATTATCCCATTGGGGATGACGTAGATGGTGCGCTTTTAGAGATAGAAAAGTTTTGTAAAGAAAATAATCTTCCACTATTTTTTTGTTGTATCGATAACGAAAGGGCTGGAGAACTTTCTAAAAGATACCCTTTTGCTAAGATCATTTCCGAAAGGGATTGGAGCGATTATATTTATTTAGCAGATAATTTTAAAACGTATTCGGGAAAGAAATATTCCGGACAAAGAAACCACGTTAATAAGTTTAAAAAACTTTACCCAAATTATAAGTTTTCGATATATAAAGAGGAAGATTTTTCTTCCGTTTCTCTATTCATTGACGAATACGTTAAAACGATAGATATGTTCTCCTTGCAAAAAGAAGAGTGCGAAAAACTCAGAGATTATCTATTGAATTTAACTTCTATATCTCAAGTTGGTGGAATTATAAAAGTAGATGAAAAGGTGGTTGCAATTTCCTTTGGGGAAAGGGTAAAAGATACTCTAATCGTTCACGTTGAAAAGGGATTAAGAGAATATCAAGGCGTTTATCCAACTATGGCAAGCGAATTTGCAAAAGCCTTTGCCGTTGACGGGGTTAAATTTATTAATAGAGAAGAAGATTGTGGAGATATGGGGCTTAGAATTTCTAAACTTCAATATCATCCTATCGAGGTAAAGGAAAAAAACAACGTTGAAGTTTTAACGGCTTTTGAAAAACTTCCTAACGAGATAAAAATAAAAACGGAAAATCTTTTGCTTGAAGAACTTTCCGTTAACGATAAAAATGCGTATAGAGATTTATACTTGGACGACGAGTTAAATAAGTTTTGGGGCTACGATTATAGGGAAGATTTAGGAGAAAATCAACCTACTGCCGATTACTTTTATAACTTTAACAAAACGTTGCGTGAAAATAAAGAAGAACTTTCTCTCATGATAAAAAAGGAGGGAACTATCGTTGGGGAAGTCGTTCTTCACGAGTTTGATTTTTACGGTGGTGTTGAGATAGGATTTAGAATATCAAAAGAGCATCAAAAAAAAGGATACGCCTTTGAGGCAGTTTTCAATTTAATCGAATACGTTAAGAGAGTAGTTAAACCGATAAAGATAAACGCAAAATGTTTTACGGAAAATGCTCCATCGGAAAAATTATTGACTAAACTTGGTTTTTCAAAAGTGGCAAAAGACGATAAGTATATCTATTTTACCATTAAGTAGAGGCTGTAAAGGCACTAAATTATCTCTTTTTAATAGAGGAGTTAACTCTTTTCACTACCTCGTCGTGAGAACGCATAGTTGATAACATTTGTTGTTGAAGAGGGGCGTTTGCCGTGCGATTTGGGGATTTATTTTCGCTTCTGGGGGGCGAATTTTCCTTTTCAGTAGGGACGGTGACACCCTTAAAAAGAGAAGAAAGGGGGGAAGAAGTTTTGTCAGAGTTCTTGTTGTAAAAATCAAAAAAAGAGTTTAACAGTTTGAAAATACCGAATTTATCCAACATAAACCTCCGTTTTTATATAAAAAAGGTGATAAAAAAGTGCGAAAAATCATTGCAAAAGCCGATTAGATA
>JAZSDD010000004.1:0-6623 GCA_045530945.1 Christensenellaceae bacterium | reverse complement strand
GCCAGAGTGCATAAATGCTTGGGATTTTGAAAAAGATGCTCTTCCCGTACCTGAATATTATCAAGACGGCAAGTTAAAGTTTGTAGAAACAAAACTTTATGCAAAATGGGGAAGATAGGTGGTAATATGAAAAGGATAATTGTATTTTTGATATGTATTATTTATGCATTTTCTTTAAGCGCCTGTTCAAACATAACAAAAGATAATGAGAAAAGCATAAAGGAAATAAAAGAAACAATAGTACAAAATATAGTTGAAGATTTTGAAAATGATGGTGTTTTGAAATACTTTTATGATGAGGTTAGTGAAACGTATCATATTACTGGTAAAATGGTAGATTTATCGTCAAGTTTTTATATTCCGTTAAGTTTTAATGGAAATAAAATAAGCGAGTTAGGACACGTTGCCGTATTCCCTGATGGCACGTATGAAACGTTTTCGTTTGAATATGACGTTGAAAATCTTTACTTGTCGGATAACATAGATAATTATTATAGTATTTTATCTGCATCTTTTTATGCTAAAAACATATTTTTTGCACAAGTAAAAACGGAAGACGTTTATAACAAAATTTGCTCACGATTAAACGGAAACAATACGCTCTTTTTTAACTCACAAATATTTGAAAAATTTAAAGTGGAGCTTGTAAATTCTGAAGCAAATGTTTCAAATGAAAAGGAAGAACATTATAAAATTACATTTCTTCCTTTCATGACGACAACTTCAAAAGGTGCAGAGGTAGCATTACAAAGGGCGAACGTAATTTTTTATTACAATAACGAAACGGCTGAAAACAATACGTTTTTAGTAGATAATAAGAATGGAGCGTTTTTAATTGCTAAACCAACGTACGACCCAGTATTAGAAGGCTATACATTTGCAGGTTGGTATAAAGAGCCAGAGTGCATAAACGCTTGGGATTTTGAAAAGTATAAAACACCAGAATTAGAGTATGATGAACAAGGAGAGTTGATTTTTAAGGAAACTTCTCTCTACGCAAAGTGGGTATAGGACATGAGGAGGATAAAATGATAAAAAGGTTCAAGATTTTAAGCATTTTATTACTGTTTGTTTTTCTCTTACCAACTCTTGGGTGCTATCAAGATAATACGCTTGACAATCATGTAAAAAGATTTGTTGATGATGGAATGCTTGTATACAACAAGGTTGTTACAGCATATGGGTGTGGATATGATTCCTATTATGAATTATGTGGTCAAGTTGATCTAGTGTTACCAGATAAAGTATATGTCCCACCATTTTTTGATGGAAAACCTGTGAATGTTTTTGGTTCAACAGGAGGTAGAAGTAAACTTTCTATGAGTAATGATGGAACAGAAATATATCCATTATTTAACAATGTTAGAAGCGTTTATTTGCCTTATACTATGGATGCTAATATTAATGAAGTTGGTAATCTTGCTTACATAAAAAGTGAAGCAAATCCGTTTGTTTCACTACCACAAGGTGGACCAAATAATATATTTTTTGTTAATCCTAATTTTACAGGTATTTCATGGGATTGTCTTAAACTTAGTTACAAAGGGATTGAAAAATTTTATTTTGCAAGAGAGGATTTTAATATAATCAAGGGTGTTTTAGTGAACAATGAACAATATTCTAACATCGATTATTTCGTGAATTATATTAGCGATATTGCGGGTAGTTTTATGTTGGTTTGTGCAAATACAACCTATTATTTTAATTATGAAAATAACCCGAATAATGGAATATTCTTTATAAACGATTTTGAAAGGGGTGGTAAAATAGAAAACACTCCATACGAGCCTTTAAGAGAAGGCTATACATTTGCAGGTTGGTATAAAGAGCCAGAATGTATAAACGCTTGGGATTTTGAAAAGGATAAAACACCAGAATTAGAGTATGACGAGCAAGGAGGGTTGATTTTTAAGGAAACTTCTCTCTACGCAAAGTGGATAAAAGAATAAAAATCAAGGAGAAAATAAAATGATTTTTGATAAAATTGAAAACTTAAAAACTTACGTTTCTATTAACGAGGGATTTAAGGACGTTTTGGAGTTTATAGAAAAAAACGACTTACTTTCACTTCCGTTAGGAAAGCAACCTATAAGTGAAAGAGCATATCTTAATAGGCAACAATACGTTGGCAAAGAAGAACTTGACAATCGTTACGAAAGCCATTTGGATTATATTGATATCCAAATAGTATTAAAAGGAAAAGAGAAAAATTATTATTCCTTTGACTTGCCCACGCCTCAAGAAACTAATGCAAAAGACTGTTATTTTACCGAGGCAAAAAAAGACCTTTCGTTAATTCTTGAAGAGGGGAAATTTGTAATATATTTTCCAAAAGAACTTCATAAACCCGGACTAAAGGTTGATGATGAAATCATAGAGAAAATAGTTTTTAAGGTAAAAATGTAAAATAAATCGCCCGCCAAAATTGGCGGGCGATAAACTTTATTAACGAAAAAAATTAAATTATAAACCCAAAAACTAAGGCAGACACACATGCGCAAATTGCAACGAGCAGTAACGATTTATTGAAAAACGCCACCGAAAGAGCCACAATCGAGCCAACGAGAGCCGTGTAAAAATTACCCGTTGAGTAGAGAATATAAGGGAAAGTCATCGCGGATAAAACTGCGTAAGGTATATAATAAAGGACACTTTTAATATATCGTGATTTAATTTTTTTAGTAAAAAAAGTTAGAGGTAGCATTCTTATTATATATGTAACTAACGCCATAACGAGAACGTATAAAATCATTTGTAAATTACTCATTATTTTCCTCCTTTATGGGGAAGAAATATGCGATAATAAGCGAAGTTAAAATTGCGCTAATTATAACGGCAATTCCCGTTGATAAATTTGATAAAATAGGCGTGTAATATAGGGCGCAACTAATTCCCGCACTCAAAATAACCGTTAGTAAAACGCTTAATTGTTTTTTTGCGGGAGGGACAATAATTGCAATAAACATTGCGTATAGTGCGATACCGAGAGAAGAAGAAATAAATGGTGGAATAACGTTACCCGCTATTGCGCCTGCAAGCGTTCCAATCGTCCAACCAAGGTAGGGCATGAGTGCGAGCCCGTAAAAATATTTTGCGCCTATCCTTTTTGGTTTTGACGATGCAACTGCAAATATTTCATCCGTTATAAATGCAGAGCAAAATAATCTATTTTTCAAATTAAAACTATCGTCAGTTTTTTGAGATAGCGTTATGCTCATTAAAAAGTATCTTGAATTAATTACAAGTTGAGTTAGAATTATTTCTAATAACGTCCCACAAGCAATAATAACGTCAAGCCCGGCAAGTTGTCCTGCCGAGGTGAGGTTTAACATGGATATTAATAATGTGACGTATATCGGCACGTTAAAAAGGCTTGCTTTCACTCCGAAAGCAAACGCAACGGGGAAATAGCCAAAACCGATAGGCAAGCCGTCCCTAACGCCGTTTTTGTAACTAAAATCCGAAAAATTACTCACAGTTAAAACCTCTTTCTAATAAAAAATATTTTATCACATAAAAGTTTAATAATCAACTCATTAGAGCAAAATAAAAAGATAATAAAAAGAGTATTTAAATTAGTTTTTTTATTGCTTTTTTTAGGTGGGTGTATTATAATAAAATTTAAGAAAATTATTTGAGGTAATTTGTATGATCAAGGTTTTACAATTTGGTGAAGGCAACTTTTTAAGAACGTTCGTTGACCATTATTTCAACACGTTAAACGAAGAGGGTGGCGATTATAAGGTTGATATCGTTAAACCCATAACTTTTGGTACGCTTGATAAGTTTGAAAAACAAAACAACAAGTACCATATCGTTCTCCGTGGTGTAAAAGAGGGAAAAGCAGTTGAGGACGTTTATAAAATAGACGTTTTAGGTAACGTTATTTGTCCTTTTGCTAATTATGAAAAATATATTGCAATTGCAAGAGATGAAAACTTAAAACTTATCGTTTCAAACACAACCGAGGCTGGTATTTGTTATAATGGTAACGATAAATTTGATGATTTCGAGGGTATAACTTTCCCTGCAAAATTAACCAAATTCTTGCTTGAAAGATTTAATGCAAAACTCCCCGGCGTATACATGATGCCCGTGGAACTTATCGATAACAATGCAGACGAACTTTCAAAATGCGTTAATAAATATATTGAATTATGGAATCTTTCTGATGATTTCAAAAAATGGATTAACGAGGAAAACTATTTCTGCAACACGTTAGTTGACCGTATCGTATCAGGTCACCCAAGAGATGAAGTAACCAAAAACCACCTTGCAGAACTTATTGGAGAAGTGGACGAGTTGGTTTCTGTTGGTGAGCCTTTTGGTCTTTGGGCTGTTGAAAAGAAAGGTGATATTGCTAAATACGTTAAAGAGGGTTTTCACGGTATAGACGTTGTAGTTACAGATAACATTAAGTACTATAAAAAGAGAAAGGTTAGAGTTCTTAACGGAAGTCACACTAACTTAGTACCTGCAGGTTTATGGCTCGGTGCTAAGACGGTTGACGAGTGCATGAGCGATAGTAAACTTTGCGCTTTCTTACAAAACACCTTAAAAGAAGAAATTATTCCTTTCGTTTCAGACGATATTGCTGCAACTACCGAGTTTGCTAATAGTGTTACCGAAAGGTTCTTAAATCCATACTTAAATCACCAACTCATAAGCATTTCACTTAACAGTATTAGTAAATGGCGTGCAAGAGATTTGCCATCTTTTACCGATTACTACAATACTAATGGAAAGATTGCTAAATATTTAACTATCGGATTTTCTTATCTTATGTGTTTATATTCTTCTCTTACTGAAGAAGACGGTAAGTTCTACGCTAATCTTCCCTCTGGAAAGGTTGAGTATAAAGACGATCTTCCATATCTTCAATACTTTGCAAACGGTGGCGATATCGTAGAATTTATGAAAGACGCTAACGTTTGGGGTGAAGATTTAACTGCATACGAGGGTTTTGCTATAACCGTTACTGAAAACGTTGCTAAAATTAAGGCAGGGGAAGTTTTACTCTAATAAAGAATGAAATTTTTAATAAAACATAGAAAACAAACATTAGAATATTTACTCATAATATTCATAGGTATCGTTTTTGCGTTAAGTTACGCATTGTTCGTAACTCCAAATCATTTTGCTCCGGCAGGCATTAACGGAATAGCGGTAATGGTGCAGTATAAAATTGGTTTTTCCATAAGTTATATGTCGCTTATTATAAACATACCACTTTGCGTGGCTGCATTTTTCTTGGTGGATAAAAAGTTTGCAGTTAAAACTTTATTGTTTTGTTTGACGTATTCGTTTGTATATCTATTTTTATCGAGCATTGACCTTTCTAGTTTTGTTTACGACGCTAAGAACGTGGACACTATTTATCCCGTAATTATTTCAGGCTTAGTTTCAGGTTTTTCTTATGGCGTGTTGTTTAGGGTAAATGCCTCCACGGGTGGAACGGACGTTATTAGTAGATATATAAGCAAAAAGAACCCCCACTTAAATTTCTTTTGGGTAACTTTTACGCTTAATGCAATCGTTGCGGGTTTAAGTTATTTCGTTTACGCACAAGAAGTGAAGGGAGTGTTAATTTACGATTATAAACCCGTTTGTTTGTGTTTACTTTACTGTTTTATTTCTAGCTTTATGGGAAGTAAAATAATTAGCGGAATTAAAAAGGCGTATAAATTTATAATCGTTACCGACAGAGCAGACGAAATTGAAAAGGAAATTACAGAAACGTTTCACCACTCCGCAACGAAACTTACGGGCGTTGGTAGTTATACGCATAAGGAAAAACAAGTTTTAATTTGTGCCGTTAATAAACACCAAGTAATAGACGTTCAAAACATGTTAAAAAAATATCCCGACACGTTTACCTTCGTTGAGACGATTGACGAAACGATAGGAAATTTCAAGCAAATTAAAAGGTGATTTATGAAAGAACAAATAATTATTAATGAAAAAGATAACGTTGCCGTAATTTTAGAGGGCACGGATAAAATTCCCGCAGGACATAAGGTTGCAAGGCGTGATATTAAAAAGGGTGAGTTCGTTATTAAATACGGCGAAATAATCGGCAGAGCAAAAGAGGATATAAAAGAGGGTGAGTGGGTTCACACCCACAACGTTAAATCCCATCTTGACGAGGCTGTTGAATACGAATATAACCCTAAATTCCCCGAATTAGAAATTAAGGAAGATTACTTTTTTGGATTTAAGAGGGCAAACGGTAGAGCAGGTATCAGAAACGAAATCTACATTATACCTACCGTAGGTTGCGTAAACAACGTATGTATGCGTATGGAAAAACTTGCGCAAAAATACGTGCAAGGTTCTATTGACGCTATTTTTACACTTCCTCATCAGTTTGGTTGTTCACAACTTGGAGAGGATAACGAAAATATCAAAAAACTTCTTTGCGCTATCGCGCTTAATCCTAACGCATCATACGTTTTATTCGTGGGCTTAGGTTGTGAAAACAACGGTATGGACGGAATAAAGGAGTACTTAAAGCCCTTTAACAGACATAATATCGAGTACTTTAACTGTCAAGACGTTGAGGATGAAGTTGAATACGGGCTTGAAATTATTAAAGGCTTTGCTGAAAAAGCAAAGGAATTAAA
>JAZSDD010000046.1:0-27018 GCA_045530945.1 Christensenellaceae bacterium | reverse complement strand
TGAGCAATTATAGAACGCACCCTTACCTATACTTGTTACACTATCTGGTATTACTACGCTTGTTAATTTGTAGCAATCATGGAACGCATAATCACCTATACTTGTTACGCTATCTCCTATTACTACACTTGTTAATGATGTGCATTTATAGAACGCATAAGAACCTATACTTGTTACACTGTCTCCTATTACTACGCTTGTTAATGATGTGCAACTACGGAACGCATAATCTCCTATAACTGTTACACTATCTGGTATTACTACGCTTGTTAATGAATCGCAACAATAGAACGCACCATAACCTATACTTGTTACACTATCGGGTATTACTATACTTGTTAATGATTCGCAATCAACGAACGCATAACCACCTATGCTTGTTACGTTCTCTCCTATTACTACGCTTGTTAATGAGTCGCAACAAGAGAACGCCTCTCCACCTATACTTGTAATACTAACGCCATCTATTGCATTAGGTATTGTAATTTGAGAAAGGGTTTTGCCGTGAGAAGTTAATCCTGTTACAGAATTTCCACTGATATTAAATATTGCAAGCCATTTTGCAGTTATCGTTTTATCTTCTGCAGGCATTTTTGTAGGTATAGTTTTATCCCAACCATTAAATGTGTAACCATCTCTTTTTAAATCGGAGGGCACATAATTTATTACAGTGTTATAATCTTGCTTTATAACCTTATTTACCGTACCATTTCCAAATATAATAGTTAAAGTATATTGATTGATTTTCCATTGTGCAGTTATCGTTTTATCCTCTGCAGGCATTTTTGTAGGTATAATTTTATCCCAACCATTAAATGTGTAACCATTTCTTTTTAAATCGGAGGGCAACTCATAATTTATTACAGTGTTATAATCTTGCTTTATAACCTTATTTGCCGTACCATTTCCAAATATAATAGTTAAAGTATACTGATTGATTTTCCATTGTGCAGTTACAGTAAAACTTTCACTAATATTGGTATAGTTAGTTTTATCATAACTTGTAAACGTATAACCTGTTCTATTAAAAGTAGGTGGAGTTACACTACCGCCATATTTTACTGTTTGACTTGATTTACCACTTGCAAGATTTCCACCATTGCCATCAAAAGTAACGGTATATTTATCTCTCGTGTAATATACCTTTAAGACGGTTGAACCGTTTGGAGCAATATTTCCACTATCCGTTGAACTTGCTTTGTGCGTAAAATGAGCAAAAGTTTTAATTTTTGCGTTTGCAATAGTATCGGTTGTGCCCGTTTTATTTTCCGTTTCGGTTAAAGAATAATTATCGTTTTCAAGATTTTGTAGATAGTATTCCACCTTATATGGTGTGTTGGTATTTGCCGTCCAATTTGCAGTTATTGTAGTGTTTTTTGTAATAGGTTTGTTAAAATCATAGTCCCATTCCTTAAAAACATAGCCCAATCTCTGTGGATTTGCTGGGATAGTTGCAAAATAATCTTCTTCTATACTTTGGCTTTGAACAACACTTCCATTAGCCGTGTTAAACGAAACGGTATACATTGGTCTACGACGAATAGTTATTTCGTATATATCGCCAATTTGTCCTTCCGTTTTCTCTGCCACGTATATTATATTATCACCCTCACTTAAAGGAACAATTTTTGTTTCCACCGATTGACTTAAATACTTATCATATGAAACGATATAACCACTTGCTCCGTTTATAGAAATTTCGTTTACAAATGAAAATTCTAAAGTACTATTACTAACTTTTCCGTAAACTTTATCTCCATTAACAGTTAGAGTATTAAAACTTATTTTTTGCTCTTTTTGACACCATTCACATACACCATCAACGTAATTGTGTGGAGCAATTTCACCATACTCTTCATTACAAGTTGAGCATTTTGCCTTTTCTTTGCAAGTTGCTTCTCCACCGGCATGTTCGCCTAACTCTCCGTACTCTACTCCACAGGTTGAGCATTTTGCTCTTTCCTTGCAAGTTGCATTTCCACCAATATGTGCGTCATAACCATAGGTATCCCCACACTCACACTTATACCAATGCATTGTAGAAGATGATTGCAATTCATACTCGTGTTCGTGCCCACAAGCTGTTAAGCCTATTATTGAACACAAAGCTAAAGTTAAAGTTAATACCGTCATCAAAAGTTTTTTCATAAAAAGCCTCCTAAAATTTGATAAAATAAAAAAGTGCGACAACCAAAGTTATCGCACTAAAAACGCAAACTCCGATTGTCGCCAAACAAAATCGGTATAAAGCAAGAAAGTTGCTATGCATTACTACCAAGGAATTTGCATTTTATCAAATTCAATATGTAATGCACGACAAAATTTTGCCTTTTAAAATTAAAAGACTTTCTTGCACTAAAATTATTCGATTTTGTTTGGCACAATCATAATATCATATTTTTTGCCCGTTTGCAATAAAAATATAAGTTAAATTTAAAAAGTTCAAACGTAAGCACCCCTCACAGCCAATATTAAAGGACACCCAAAAGAGTGTCCTTTTTTCTTTATTAGTCTTTTTTTAAGTCTATTCCTAATTCCATTCCCTCGTACATATAATCGTTCCAAAGGAAGTTTTTATAGAAATTAACGTGATAACGATGCATTTCTTCTACTAATAGTGAAAACTTTCCAACAGTGTGGTGTTTTGGGAAGATATCAAAATATTCCCCTTTAAGGTAAAAGTTAAAAAAGCTTGAATCAACCTCGGTAATCAAAGTGTATAAGTTGTTATAATCGGCGGTAAATTCATAAGGTTCGCCGTTTCTCGTTCCCTTATAATGTAGCCCCTTATGGTCAATTCTAATCTTGCCCTCACCTACTATAAAACTCGTTTTATTATTACCTACGAGTTTATATTCGTCAAGATTACCGATTTGGCAATCGTCTTCAAAATAGTAATCGGGATTTGCACGAATTTCTTTTATAATATCCATACGCTCGCTTTCAACCCAATCAAAGGGTGATGCGGGAATAACGGCATCTTCAAATGGATGGAACTGATAATAATCATCCATAGTTGCACCGTTTCCACAATTAGAGCAGGTAATTTTATCCCCCTCGCCTTTCATTGTGAATTCCTTTCCGCATTTAGGACATTTATAACAGAAATCTTCTAAACGGTGACAAACTCTGCCCTTGGTATCCCATTTAATCTTCTTTTCTGCATTCCAAGCGTATTCGTTACGTCTAAACTTAGCATTAATAATATCATCCATTTCCTCAACGGATAATCTCTCAACGTCCTCTTTTGAAAATAGTAAAGACATTGTTGCGTAAGTTTCGCCCAAACGTTCGTCTAAACAAACCTTAGTGTTTTGCAAATATTGCCCTTCAAGATAGCAAAGATATACTGGAACTTTAAAGTGCTTAAACATTTTGCTCGTTCCGGGAACGATAGGTTTATTTCCACCGTAATCACTTGCCAAGCCCTCTGGAGCAAAGGTAACGCATCCACCCTTTTTAATTACTTCACTAACGCCACGGATAGCAAGCCTATCGGGTGAATAATTCTTTTTAGGAATAACTTTATTTAATCCAAAAATAAAGGAGAATTTTTTTCTATAAAATTCACTACATCCTGCCATCATATTAGTTACACGTGGATAACAAGCACGCATAACGTACATATGGTCAATTCTTGATAAGTGGTTAAATATTACAAAACAAGGACCTTTGCAGTCGTTAACGTCGTCAATAATATTAAACTTTGGCTTATACTTACGCCCTACTATATCAACCATTATGAATTTATATATCCACGCAATAAATTTGGGCGCAGGACGGTATTTTCTCTTTGTAAGTTTTTTATAAATCGGTAATTTTTTTGCCATAACTTTTCCTTTAGACTTATTTCATTTTAACAAGATGACTAAGCGTTTATTTTGCTATTTTTATTTTACCATTTATATCAAAAAAAATCAATATTTTTTTGCAGTCTTTTTTTAACTATCAATCGGTTGACAAAAATTTACGATGGTGATATAATTAGTTTAGCGTGAAACTGACGGATTTAGCGGATTAACCGCAAGGAATCACGCTGATAGATTAGCCGACCGTCTGGGCAGTTCAATTTAAGTTGAGCTGCCCTTTTTTTCTTTATTAAAAATTATAAACGGAGTTTTTTATGGAACACGAAAATTGGATTACATTTAAGGGAGCTATTTGGAAAGAAAAAATAAGCGTTAGAGATTTTATTCAAGATAATTATACTCCATATATAGGTGATGCGTCCTTTTTAACGAGCGCAACTAAAAGGACGAAACAATTAATGAAAAAACTTCAAAATCTATTCGATTTGGAAAATAAAAAGGGTGGCGTTCTTGACGTTGACACCACCACCGTTTCTTCCTTAAAAAATTATGCTCCTGGATATCTCGATAAAGATAATGAAATTATAGTTGGTTTACAAACGGATTCTCCCCTAAAAAGAGGAGTTAATCCTTTCGGTGGTATGAGAATGGTAAAACAAGCATGCGAGGCTTACGGATATACTTTGAGTGAAAAAGTCCAAGAAGAATTTCGTTATCGCACCACGCATAACGACGGAGTCTACCGTGCCTATACTGACGAAATGCGTTTAGCACGCAAATGTCACGTTATTACCGGATTGCCCGATGCATACGGTAGAGGAAGAATTATAGGAGATTATCGCCGTGTTGCTCTCTACGGCGTTGATAAACTTATAGAAGAAAAGAAAAAAGATAAACAAGCACTATCAAAAAAAGTGTTTGATACAGACACTATAAGACTTGATGAAGAATTGTTTCAACAAATAACCTTTTTAGGATATCTCAAAGAAATGGCTCTTTCTTACGGCTACGATATAAGCCAACCTGCAAAGAACACTAAAGAGGCAGTTCAATGGACTTATTTTGCTTATCTTGGCGCTATCAAAGAACAAAATGGGGCGGCAATGTCTTTGGGTAGAGTAAGTACGTTTTTTGATATTTTTATTGAAAGAGATTTACGCCTTGGCATTTTAACGGAAGAAAAAGCGCAAGAAATTATTGATGATTTCGTTATGAAACTTAGAATGGCAAGACACCTAAGAACACCTGAATACAACGAACTTTTCGGTGGCGACCCCATGTGGATAACCGAGGCTCTTGGTGGTATGGGTGAAAATGGCAAAACGTTGGTTAGTAAAACTACTTACCGTATGCTAAACACACTTTACAACTTAGGCTCGTCACCAGAGCCAAACCTCACCGTTTTATGGTCAAAAAATCTTCCAGAAAACTTTAAGCATTTTTGCGCAAAAGTTTCTGCTGATACCGATTCAATACAGTATGAAAATGATGATATTATGCGCCCTATTTATGGTGATGATTATGCCATTGCTTGTTGTGTTTCTGCAATGAAAATAGGAAAACAAATGCAGTTTTTTGGAGCAAGATGCAATTTAGCAAAACTTTTACTTATTGCAATCAACGGTGGATACGACGTAACGAGTGGAGTTAAAATTGGCCCACAAATGCCCGTTCTAAGTGAAAATACCTTGGATTTTGAAAAGGTTATGGAGCGTTTTGAAATTTACCTTGCTTGGCTTTCTAAACTCTACGTTAACACAATGAACGTTATACACTATATGCACGATAAATATGCATACGAAAAAACACAAATGGCTCTACACGATACCGACGTTGGTAGATTTATGGCGTTTGGCGTTGCAGGCCTTTCCGTTGTAACAGATTCGTTTAGCGCAATAAAATACGCAAAAGTGTCCCCCATTGTTAATAAAGATGGATACGTTGTTGATTTTACTACACTTGGTTCTTTCCCTAAATTTGGCAACGACGACGATAGAGTAGATATTTTTGCTAAAGATATTACTAAAAAGGTTATTACTGAACTCAGAAAAAACCCAACGTATAAAAACGCTACTCACACTCTTTCCGTGTTAACAATTACAAGTAACGTAACGTACGGAAAACACACTGGGGCAACGCCAGACGGAAGAGGTGCGGGAGAGCCTTTCGCTCCTGGTGCAAACCCAATGCATAACAGAGAGGAAAACGGGGCGTTATCTTCACTAAATTCCGTTGCTAAAATTGACTATAATGATTGTAGAGACGGGATTTCTAACACCTTTTCAATCTCTCCCGAGGCGCTTGGTCGAACGGAAGATGACCGAATAGATAATCTCGTTAATATACTTGACGGGTATTTTTCTAAGGGTGCGCATCACTTAAACGTAAACGTATTAAATAGAGATACTCTTATAAAGGCTTACGAAAATCCAGAGGCATACCCAAATCTCACTATACGAGTATCTGGTTATGCAGTAAATTTTAATAAATTATCTAAAGAGCAACAAAAAGAGGTCATCTCAAGAACCTTCCACGAGAGTTTATAATATGATAGAAACTAAAGGAAAAATACACTCTTTTTTTAGTCTTGGTACGGTAGATGGACCGGGCATAAGATTTGTAGTATTTATGCAAGGTTGTAATCTTCGATGTGCGTGTTGCCATAATCCTGATACTTGGGATTTAGAAGGTGGCACAGAATATTCTCCAATTGAAGTTGTAGAAAAAGCCGAAAGATTTAAGAGCTATTTTAATAAAAATGGTGGAATAACCGTATCGGGTGGAGAACCATTATTGCAAGCAAAATTCGTCTTTGAACTTTTTTCACTTTGCAAAGAAAAAAACATTAATACCTGTCTTGATACTTCAGGCTCAATATTAAATGACAGGGTGAAAAAAATGCTAACAGTTACGGATAGGATTTTGCTTGATATTAAATACGTTGATAACGATAAATACTTAAAACACGTTGGATGCAAGTTGGATACCGTTATAAACTTCTTAGCCTACACTAATGAATTGAAAATTCCCGTTACTATAAGACAAGTTATTATGCCTACTATTAACGACGATGAAGAAAGCATAATTAAACTTAATAAATTAGTTAAGAATTACCCTAACGTAGATAAAATCGAACTCTTACCTTTTAAAAAAATTTGTGAAGTAAAATATCAGCAATTAAATATCCCCTTTCCTTTTAAGGATATTCCTACTCCTACGAGGGAAAGTATGGAAAAATTAAATAATCTTTTGTTAGAAAAATAAATATCGACAAGTGTTACTTGTCGATATTTATTCTATTTCCACCACTTCTTCCCTTATAGCAGTCCCCTCTATAACTACACCACCTATTGCGCCGTACTTATCATCTCGAATTTTTCTTTTTTCAATAATTTTGCCGTTTGTTTTTATTATTAAATATCCTTTACTTTTTAATCCTTTTTTAGGATAAACTATATATTTTCTTTCTCCTAAGAAAAGATTAGGATACTCCCCTTTTTCATCTAAAATAATTTTATCGTTTGGAAAAGGTATTTCTTCTATTTTTTCGCTTACCCTTTCAATCGTAAAATTATTTTTTTCGCCATAAATTTGAACTGTTAATGTTTCCCCGTTTGCAATAGTTTTTATTATTATTGGGTTATCAGTATTGTTTACAAACCTTAAATCTGCGCTACCCGAATTTACCATAGCGTCAAACGAGGGAGCAACGTAGGATACTGCAAGAGAGTGTGGATGATATTCGGTAATAGTTAGCCCTGCAAGAAGTACTGCGTTATAAAGGGTTGTTGAAACTTGGCAAACTCCACCACCAACCCCCTCGATAAAATTTCCGTTAAAAATAATTTTTGCTACCTTATAACCTCTTTTAACCGTTCTCTCTCCCACCGTTTTATTAAAGGAAAATTCACCACCAACGTCAACGAAAGTGTTGTTAAGCGATTTACTTGCTAAAAAAATATTGTTTTTTCGTTCCTCGTTAGAAGATGAATAAGTAGTGTAAAACTGCGAACGCAAAACTATTTCTTTTGGATTTAAGTTATAAAAAGGCATCTTTGCATTAGCAATTATACCCCCTTGTGTCAAGAAGCAAAATAGCAGTAAAATATATAAAAGTGTTTTAGCTTTTTTAATTTTCATTAAGATAAAGTTTGTGCAATAATTTATTTTATATTTAAAAAAACGCCCTAAAAAGAGCGTTTTTTGTTGTGAATTTAATTTAACTATTCTGTTCTAAGAGCCACAACGGGATCTTGATGCGCTGCTTTTCGTGATGGAATAATACCCGCAATAACGGTTAAACCAACGCTTAAAGCAACCATTATAATTGCCGTTTTAATAGGAAGTATCATAATGGAAAAACCCGCCGCCGATTTCACTATTACGTTAACTATAACTGATATTGCATAGGTTACGCCCACGCCAAAAAGTCCAGATGCTAAACCTAAAATGAGCGTTTCTGCATTAAAGAGATTAGAAACGTCTCTCTTTCTACCACCAAGTGAACGTATAACGCCTATTTCTTTTACCCTTTCCACAACGGAAACGTAGGTAATTATTGAAATCATAACACAAGATACGACGAGTGACAAAGAAGTAAACGACACAAGCGCAATAGTTACTACGTTAATCATAGTGTCTATCATTGCAATAACGAGAGAAAGAGTGTCGGTATAATTAATATCTTGCCTTTCATCTTCTGAAATGACGTTGCCGTTAACGGTAATATCTCCTTTTTCGTTCCATTTATCTAAGTAGTCGGTAACTGCGTCTTTCATCTTAAAGTCCATAGGATAGATTTTCATCGATTGTGCAACCTTTTCTCCACCAAGTTGACGCAAGGTTAGAGTGTAAGTTTCCCCACTCATTCCACTCATCCCGCCAAGAAGCCCTGACATTACGTTTAGAGAACCAACTACTGACTTTACCGTTATGGGATTAGAATAATCTTCAAAATAATAGGTATATTCGTAGGTAATTCTATCGCTAAAGCCTTGAATTACACCATTTCTTATACTGCCACTAAACGATTCAAGTTCCTCATCGTTTAGATATTTTACCACCTTGCTTTCACCGTTAACGTTTAAGGCGTGCTTAGTTAATTCTTCGGTATAATACATCCCTGCTTGCAAGCAACCGAAAGATAAATTTTCTTTAGGAATTAGTATTCCTACTATATTTAAATCTATCCTATCTTCTTCTTTTACGTCGCTACTGTTAAAATCCTTTGAATAAGCGTTATAGGTAAAAGGAACATTTAATTGTGAACTTTCCTTAAATATAACGTTATTTGAATACCAAGTAAAGGTTTTTTCCTTTAATTCTTCAAAAGAGAATCTATCTTTTTTGTTTTCTGGATTATTACTATCGTCGTCATCAACGTCGTAGATTAAATCCATAAACTCTTCTTGCGTGTAGTAGCCTAATTGCGCTAAGGTTAAATCGGTTAACGCTTGGTCTTTATTAAGTACAAGCATTACCTCGTTTTTAGAGGTTGCAATTTTTCCACCGTCTATTAAATCGTATTGCGATAGAATGTACTCAGTGTCTGGGATAGATTGCATTATTACATCACCCAGCGTTGCAATCAAGCTTGATTGGTCCTTAAACTGAGTTTTTTTCATAATGCTCGTATATATTGAACGCACGGTAGATAAAGAAATATTTTCTTTATCCATCTCTTTTGTAACGGTGTAGTCAGCGTAAATATTATTAGTAACGTCAAGCCCGTAATCTAAACTAACGGTGGCGTATTCTCTGGGCATTTCTAAAACGTAGTCGGAGTAATCTTTAGTTATTTCGTTAGTACTCATAAAAGAGTTTAACGTTTTATATTGGTCGGCTAAAAATTCCAACATTGAATCAACGTTAACGTAGCCCTCTTTTTTTACCATCTCCACCTTATCTTGAAGTGACATTGACTCAGATATTGCGGAAAAATCATACGCCGTTTTTTCTATTACAATGGGGTTACCGGACAGCATATCGTCTTGCATATTATTTATGTACGTTCTAACCCCCGTAGAAACGGCTAAAACGGCAGAAATACCTATTATACCGATAGAGCCTGCAATAGACGTGAGTGCAGTCCTCCCCCTCTTTGTTAATAGGTTTCTTGCAGAAAGTTTAAACGCCGTCCAAAGACTCATTTTCGCTTTATGTTTCTTCTCGTTCTTATCTACTGATTTTAAGGTTTCGTTTACCTCGTTAATTTCCTCTTCTTCAGAATAGGGGTTACTGTCTTCCGTCACTTCCCCGTCAATCAAACGAATAATTCTAGTTGAATATTTTTCGGCAATATCAGAGTTATGCGTTACCATTATAACGAGTTTATCTTTACTTATCTCTTTTATAAGGTCCATAATTTGAACGCTTGTTTTACTGTCCAAAGCACCCGTCGGTTCATCTGCAAGTAAAATATCAGGCTCGTTAACTAACGCTCTTGCAATTGCAACCCTTTGGCATTGCCCACCCGATAGTTGGTTAGGACGCTTATAGTATTCTCCTTGAAGCCCTACTTTATCAAGAGCGCTGATAGCCCTTTTTACACGTTCTTCCTTACTAATTCCAGAAATTGTAAGCGCAAGTTCAACGTTTCCTAAAACCGTTTGGTGTGGAATTAAATTGTAACTTTGAAATATGAAACCTATTCTATGATTACGGTAAACGTCCCAATCTCTATCACTAAAATTTTTGGTGCTTTTGCCTGCAATAATCAAGTCCCCCGAAGTATATTTATCAAGACCACCAACGATATTTAGCGTTGTGGTTTTTCCGCACCCAGAAGGTCCTAATATAGATACAAACTCGTTTTTGCGAAAATTAATATTAAGCCCTTTTAAAACTTTAATTTCCCCACCTGCGACCTTGTAGTTTTTTGTTATTTCTTTTAGTCTAAGCATTTACGCTCCTTAAAATTTTATACTATACTTTTATTCTATCATTTATAGAATAATATAAAAAATAATAAATTTGCCTTTTTTTAGGAAATTACCGAAGAAATTGCAAGAACGAATTCTTGTGTATTATCAACTGAAAGCCCCTCTAATAATCTTGCTTGTTCATATAACACGGTAGAGTAATTTTTGAGTTTTTCGCTATCTTCTTTGTAAACCTTTTTCAAAGTGTCAAGCAAGGGGTGATTAACGCTTATTTCCAAGATTTTTTCCGCTTTAACCTTTCCATCTGCATTAGGCATTGAATTAAACACCTTTTCCATTTCAATCGATATATCTCCTGCTGAAATTAAGCAAACTGGATAGGTTTTTAGGTTTGCAGTAAGTCTTACCTCTTTTACCTTGTCACCTAAATCATTTTTTATTTGTTCAAGCAAAGACTTAACTTCCTCACTCTTTTTATCAAGTTCTTCTTTTTCATTTTCACTGTTTAAGCTAAAATCAGCCTCGGCAACCGACTTAAATTTCTTACCCTCAAAGTCAATCAAAATCTTAGCAACGAATTCGTCCACACCGTCTTTAAAGTATAAAATATCGTATCCCTTTTCCTTAGCCTTTTCAATTTGAGGAAGTTTTGCAATTTTTTCGTAACTTTCTCCACACGCATAGAAAATTTCTTGTTGATTTTCCATCATTTGTTTAACGTATTCAGACAAGGTTATTAACTTTTCATTTTTTGCAGAATAGAACATTAAATAATCTTTAAGTTTGTCCTTATTCATACCGAAACCAGCGTAAACCCCAAACTTAAATGAAAGTCCAAACTCACTAAATAACTTTTCATAAGTTTCTCTTTCTTCTTCCATCATTTTTTTGAGTTCGGATAAAATTTTCTTTTCAATACTGTTAGCAATAGCTTTTACTTGTCTATCTTGCTGAAGAATTTCCCTTGAAATATTTAAACTTAAATCGGCAGAGTCCACAACGCCACGTACAAACCCTAGATAATCTGGAATAAGTTCTTCACACTTTTCCATAATCATAACGCCGTTGCAGTACAATTTTAAGCCCTTTTTATAATCTTTTGAATAATAATCAATGGGCGCTTTTGCTGGGAAATATAATAACGTGTCGTAAGTTACAACCCCCTCTATTTTTGCAAAAATTCCCTTTAAGGGATCTATAAAGTCGTGAAATTCCGTTTTATAAAAAGAATTAAGTTCTTCCTCATTAACATCGGATTTTTGCTTTTTCCAAAGAGGAATCATACCATTTAAGATTTCATCACCTAACTTAATAGGATATCTAATATAATCTGAATATCTTTTTACAAGTGAAGTTATTTTATAATCTTCTAAATATTCAGAATATTTACAATCTTCCGTATCCTGTTTTAGGAATAGAACAATTTTTGTGCCAACTTCTTCTTTATCCGTCTTAGTAATTTGATAGCCTTCTACCCCTTTACTTTCCCACTTAAAAGCCTCGTTTTCATTATATGCCTTAGAGTATACCTCAATTTTATCGGCAACCATAAAAGCAGAATAAAAGCCAACGCCAAATTGACCAATAAGTTCGTTTTGTTTATCTTCGTTTTCCTTCTTAAACGCAAGAGTACCAGATTCGGCAATAGTACCAAGATTTTTTTCCAAAGTCTTTTCGTCCATACCAATGCCGTTATCTTCAATAGTTAAAGTTTTATCTTCTTTATTAACGGAAATAACAATCTTAAAATCCGAGTTTACAGTACTATCTGTTAATGAGATAAATTTTAGCTTATCAATTGCGTCTGACGCGTTTGAAATTAACTCTCTTAAAAAAATCTCCTTGTTTGTGTAGATAGAATTAATCATTAAATCAAGAATTCTTTTTGATTCCGTTTTAAACTGTTTCATTTTATTCTCCTTATAAACGATATTTAACCTAAAAATTATACAATTTTTTTCTTAAAAAATCCTTGAAGATTTAACCTCCTCAAGGATTTTTCTTTTAGTAACTCTTTCTAATTAGTTCAACTGGCTTACGTTTGCAAATTCTAATAATAGGAATAAGTGATGCAAGAATTGCCGTAATAACGCTTGAAAAGAAGATTATTAGTGCTTGCCTCATTTCAAAGATTGCGAAACTTACGTTAATCATAATTTGTTCTCTAATAAAGGTGTTAACGAATATGCAACCGGCATAACCAAATAGCGTAGCAATTATTCCATTAATAACTGCAATAACTAAACTTTCTATTATAAAAATTATAAATATATCCTTTGCCCCAGAACCTAATGCCCTTAGTATACCTATAGTTTGTTTCTTTTGAAGTATACTCGTCGAAATATAATTTGTGAGCATAAATACGGCAAATGCTGATATTAAAACGTCTAAATAAATTAACAACTTAAACGCAGGTTCAATTTGCGCCTTAAAATCTTCAAGCATTGAAATTATGCTATTATTATACCAATCAATTACCACTCCGTTTTCGCTACACATCATCCTGGATAAAACTTTTCGAGCATAGTTGTTTGATATTATTGGAGATACAATCCTTGAAAAATACCCTTGATCTTGATAAATCCGCAAACCTGCCACATCACTGTCATTAACAGCTAAAATCCAGTGTCCAGGCGTGGTATTAGTGTTTATACCAAAGTATACGCCAACAATTTTAACCGTCATATCGTTTGTAGTTTCAGAAGCAGTAAAGGTCTGCTCAATTTTTGCAACCTTGTGCGAAATTGTCTTTCCTAATAACCCAACCTCCTTATTGTTTTGTAACTTATAGCTTTCCATCGTCTTAATAAAGGAAGTGAGTGCACTTCTTTTTTCATTAAAGGATTTATCATCGTTTTTATCATATTTGATTATTTCGATGTATTCTTTTAATTTTTCTTTCGTGTTCTTATCAACACCAACAAGTTCGGGAGCGAATAACGTAGACAAATACTCTGCATCAATTAAAACTTCTTTTGTGCCAATGTCAACGTTACCTTTTTTCTCGCTACCATCTGCTAATTTAATAGTCGATTCGCTAAAGGTTAAATAATTTTCTGCTGGGATATCGGAAATTTTATACCACTCGTTTTTACTGTTAGTAAAAGGATTGCTAGTTCCTTGTACACTGACAGAAGTCGTACCCGCAGGCATACGATAAATTTGTACCGTGTTGTTTTCCTTTAAGTGGTAATCAAAGTGACCAGTATCGGTAAAAATATTTAGATAAGTGCCTGAGTATAAAAAGGATTGCAACTCTCCTTCAAGACCGTTGTATTGACCTTTTTCATTTCCGTACTTTAAAACGGAATACCTTTCAGGAATTTCACCACAATCAATAATACACTCTATCGTGTAAATTTTGTTAGTTCCCACGTCGAAGGAGCATCCAACTAAATCTGCTATAGAAGTAATAGTCTTTTCTCCAAATTTCTTTTGTCCACAGTAAGTTAAAATACTATCTGCGAGATAACTTGAAATACCAACGTTATTCACCTTAGATACGTCTATATCTCCATTGGGCAATTTATTACAAGGGAAAGTACCGTGTAGTACTTTATAATTAAAACCGTTCTCAGTAATATATTGCGTAACAGTACCGTCCTCATTTTGAACTTCTTTTATTTGACTACTGTCAAACTCCATTTGTCCGTTAATATATTTACTGTAATAAGATTGTCTAATGAGGGTGGAGTAACTGCTTATCTGAGATATAAAATGTTTTCCGTTAACGTTGATTGTTGTATCATCTTTATCATTAAGATAGTAGATACCCTTAAATTTGTATCCCGTTTCAGAGTTGATTTTATCAACACCAGCTTCATTAAACTTTAAGGTCATAGAATCGCCCTGTTGCGTAACGTATTTACCAGAGGAAACTATTGCACTAAAACCTGAATCTTTTAGATTATAATAAATTATTTTTTGTCTATCGTACGTTGCAACCGAGTCGATAATTCCAAAAAGTCCGAACGCAATAACAGCAAGCAAAATAGTTATAACAAGTCTAATTGGTTTTACACTTAAAGATTTTAAGCCAAGCCAAGCGCTTGATTTAAACTTCATTTTACTTGAAACAAGTTCTCTCTTATTAGCCTTTGAAAAAGAATCCTTAACTTCGCCCGTTGCCTTTTTTTCACGAACTTTTAAAGTTTTAGTGATTTCTATTTTTCTACCGTCCTCAATGGCTTTAATAAGTTTTTTACCCTCTTCGTCGGTTAACTTTGCACCTGCTTTTACACAGAAGTTTTCCCCGTCGTAAACACCACCATCTACTATAACCTCTTGTACGGTTTGATCAGAAACAACTTTTCCGTCTTTAAGTGAGATAATTCTATCAGCGTATTTTTCCGCGAGTTCAAGATCGTGAGAAACGATAATAACTAGTTTGTTTTCAGATAGTTTTTTTAGTGTTTCAATTACTTGAATACCCGTATTTGAATCTAACGCTCCCGTAGGTTCGTCTGCAAGAATAATATGAGGTTCTTTAATGAGCGCACGTGCAATAGCAACCCTTTGCATTTGTCCGCCCGAAAGTTGATTTGGCAACCTCTTTTTATACTCCAATATCTCCACTTGTTCAAGAAGTGAATCAATTTGCTCGTCAGTAGCCTCTACGCCTTGTAGTTCAGTTGCAATTTTAATATTCTTTTCAACAGTGTATTCTGGAAGCAGATTGTATTCTTGGAAAACAACCCCTATAAAAGTATTACGATAGGTATCGTATTCTTTTGCTGATAAATCCTTAAAACTTCTTCCGTCTATAATAATTTCGCCATCGTCAAACCCGTCAAGCCCACCGATAACGTTAAGCATAGTAGTTTTTCCACTTCCACTTTTACCAGTTATAAACACAAGCCCTTTATCAGGAAAAGATAAACTCACCCCGTCAAGAGCGGCAGTTTCTCCGATTTTAGTAGTATAAATTTTCTTTACGCCTTTTAATTCAATCATTTTTGCCTCGCAACATAAGTTTATAAATTTATTTTATCATAAATATTGAAATTAGTAAATATTTTTTTACAAGAAAAAGCCTTGTATTAAAGGCTTTTTTTCTTAGTTTAATATAACGTCTTTGAGTTTAGAATATTTATCAAGAGCAACCTCTCTAATTTTATCGCTAATAAGCCCTGAAACAAACGCCTCATCACTAATTTTTTTAGCAGTAAAAATAGCTTCCGTTCCGTAGTTAAGATTACCTAATTCCGTCATAAACTTACCACTTTGTTTTTCCCCCATAAAGTCACCCGAACCTCTCAACTTAAAGTCGTGCTCTGAAATCTTAAACCCATCGGAATTATCCCTAACTATTTTAAGCCTTTCGAGAGATTCCCCGTCCTTTTTAGAAGAAAGTAAAAAGCAATAACTTTTTATATCCGATCGTCCTACTCTACCCCTTAATTGATGAAGTTGAGAAAGTCCAAATCGTTCTGCATTGTAAATTACCATAACCGAAGCGTTAGGCACGTCCACACCAACTTCTATAACCGTTGTAGAAACTAAAATTTCCGTTTCCTTATCCTTAAACGCTTGCATAACGGCAGTCTTTTCTTTTTCCTTCATTTTGCCGTGTAAAAGCCCTATTTTAATATTGGGAAGCCTACCCACTAATTCCTCATAAAGTTCGGTAACGGAAATAACTTCTCCCTCTTCGTCCCCCTCAATTTTTGGTGCAACGAAATAAACCTGTCTGCCTAACTTTACCTCTCCCTCGATAAATTTAAGCATATCGTTATATTTTTCCGTTGGAACGATGCCCGTTTGAATAGTAATTCTATCTTTAGGTTTATCAGTTATCGTGGTAATATCAAGGTCACCGTAGAAAATCAAAGAAAGTGTTCTTGGAATAGGCGTTGCACTCATTACTAAAACGTCTGCCGTAACCCCTTTATCAGATAAACTACTTCTCTGCGCCACACCGAAACGTTGTTGCTCGTCACAAATACAAAGTGATAAATTGTTAAACTCAACGTCCTTTTCTAAAAGTGCGTGAGTGCCGGCTACAACGTTAATTTTGCCACTTTTTAGCCCCTCTTTAACCTCTCTTTTTTCCTTTACTGACAGTGAACCCGTCAAAAGAGCAACGTTATACTCAGGAAAGGTTTTTTCAAGTATCTTAAAATTTTGTCTTGCCAAAACTTCAGTAGGTGCAAGCATTGCAACTTGATAGCCACTTTTTATAGCCATATATACAGCGCAAGAAGAAACTGCCGTTTTGCCACTTCCAACGTCACCTTGAATAAGTCTATTCATAACCTTACATCCCGTAAGGTCGGAAAAAATCTCGTTTACCGCCTTTTTCTGCCCGTCCGTAAACTCAAATGGAAAACGACTAGTTATAAATTCAACCAACTCTTTTGAAGTTACGGAGTACTTGTTTACCCTAACCTGCTCTCTGCCACCCTTAATATACTTAAAGGCTGAAATAAGGGCAAAATATTCTTCTATCGCAATTCTTTCAGAGGCTTTTTTTATCCCCTCAAACGACGACGGATTGTGTATTTCTCTATAAGCAAAATATAAGTCGGAAAGACCATATTTTTTTATTAGGGGCAAAGGGATAATACTTAAAGGTTTTTCAATGTCAACGGATAATCTACAAGCATCCCTAACCACCTTTTGATTTAGGCTACCTTTAAGTTTATATTGGGGAACAATGCCCTTTAATCTAAATGCTTTTTCCAAAAGTTCAAACGACGGATTTGTCAATGAAATACTACCGTTTTCAATTCTTACTCTTCCGTAAAAAAGGTATTCTTCTCCTACTTTTAATTTGCTTGCCACGTACGACTGATTAAACCACGTAATATTAAAAAAAAGCCCCTCTTGTTCACAAGAAATCTTTACGGTGTCAATTCTACGAAAGTATCTTTTGATAGGCTCTGAAACGACCTTTCCAACCGTTAAAACAACGTCGTTATGGTAGGCGTTGTTAAGGGGTTGAACGCTTCTTAAATCAAGATAAGCGCGTGGAAAAAATCTCGACATATCAAGGGTGTTTTTTATGCCGAGTTTAAATAATTCTTCTTCTCTTTTTTCACTTATTCCACGAATTTTTGTAAGTTCCATATCTTGTAAAAAAGGGAAGATTGCTCTTCCCTCGTTTTTATTCTAATGCAATGTAATAATAGTAAATGGGCTGACCACCGTAATGAAGTTCAACGTCACAATCAGGATATCTATCTGCAATTATTTGTTTAACAACGTTTGCATCCTTTTCCTTAACGTCTTGCCCATAGTAAATCGTTATAATCTCTTCATCACTTCTAAGTTTTTCAATAAGGTCGATAGTAACAAGACCAACGTCGTTACCAGAAGCGATAATTTTTTTGTTATCAAGACCAATAACGTCCCCCACCTTGATATCAAAACCACTTACCGAAGTGTTTCTAACAGCGTAAGTTACTTGACCAACGGTAACGGTATCGAGAGCGTGTATCATATTTGCCTTGTTTTCATCAACTGAAAGTTCGGGGTTAAAGGCAATTGCAGCAGCAAAACCTTGTGGAATATTCTTGGTTGGTATAACGTGTAAAAGTTTGTTTTCAACTAACGATCTTGCTTGTTCTGCGGCAAGAATAATGTTTTTATTATTGGGGAACACGAAAACGTTTTCCGCGTTAATTCTTGCAACGGCGTCTGCTATATCAGATGCAGAGGGGTTCATTGATTGACCGCCCTCAATTACTGCATCTACCATAATATCTTTAAATATGTTAGAAATTCCCTCACCTGCGGAAATAGCAAGCATACCCATTTCCTTCTTTTCCTCTTCGTACTTTTTCATTAAAGCACGGTTTTGTTCTAACATATTTTCAATTTTAAGTTTATCAAGTTCTCCAAGTTCTAAAGCCTTAGTAAGTGCAACACCCGGCTTATTGGTGTGAACGTGAACTTTTACAAACTCAAGGTCACCTATAACAATAACTGAATCGCCTATAGCCATTAAAGATTGTTTTAATCTTTCAATATCTGCCATAGTTGTTTTCTTTTTTAGGTTTATGATAAAGAATTCCGTACAGTAAGCAAACTCTATATCACCTAAACTCATAATATCAGCGTGTTCCATTAAGGTATCACCAGTGGAAACACTGCCCACAACGCTTTCAGCAGAAACAACTTCACCTAAAAGGGCTTTATTCATACCCTCGAAGATAAACATAAGTCCCTTTCCGCCTGCGTCTACAACGCCTGCTTTTTTAAGCACCGGCAACAAACTCGGAGTAAGGTCAACGGCTTTGTTACCTGCGTTTATAATTTCAGTAAAGAAACTTTCAAAATCTTTTTGCTTACGATAACAAGAAGAAGCATGTTCAGCCATCATTCTAATAACGGTTAGCATAGTACCCTCTTTAGGAGCGGTAACTGCGCCGTAAGCAACTTCTGCACCGTTCATAATTGCTTGAGCAAACGTCTTAACGTCAACTTCTTCAGTTTTCTTTAGTATAGAGAACATACCTCTAATTATTTGAGAAGTTATAACGCCAGAGTTACCTCTTGCACCACGAAGTGCGCCCTTGATAGCAGCCTCAGCAATGTCTGCAATTTTATTGCTATTACAATTAACAACTTCCTTAACCGCCGATTGGATGGTTAAAGACATATTAGTACCCGTATCACCGTCTGGAACGGGGAAAACGTTAAGAGCGTCTACGTTGGCTTTATTTACGTCAAGTAGTTTTGCTCCCGTTATTATCATTGATTTTAACGTTGCACCGTTAATGGTTTTTTGCATATTTTACTCCAATTATATGAAGAAGATTTTATAATTAAATACCGAGAATTATCTTTTAACGCCCATAACGTTAACGTTAATGGTGTCAACAATCATACCGGTAAATCTTTCAACTTTGTATTTAATAGATTCTTTTAAAGCCTCGACAACAGCTTTGATAGAAACGCCGTATTTAACGATTACGGACACGTTTATAGTTATCCTGTCCCCCGAAGTACGAACTTTAACGCCCTTAACTTCCGAACCGAATCTGAAAAAGCTAATTATAGAATCCAATAGGTTAACGGGAATAAACTCCACTATACCGTAGCAATCAAGCGCAACTCGGTAAACGAATTTTTCAACCGTTTTATCGGATATGATTATCTTTCCGTAAATGTTGTTTGTTTTAACAGACATAACTACCCCATCTTCTATCGTTGTACTTATTTTACAATATATTCTCCTTTTTTGCAACCTTTTAACTTAAATAAATTGAATTTTTGCTTTCAAAAAATATTTTAAGAGGTTTTTTTCGGAAATTTCAGTAAAAATTGTTGCTTTTTATTTAATTATGTGGTAGAGTATTTTAAGCGAAATAAATTAGAAATTCCAAAATAGCGGAGGATAAAAATATGAGTAAAGTATGTAGCGTATGCGGAAAAGGTAAACTCTCCGGCAACACCGTTAGCCACTCTAACCGTAAAGCACCCAAATTGTACGAGGCAAATCTTCAGAAAGTTACCGTAAAACACGAAAACGGTAGCACTTCTAAAGAATACGTTTGTGCAAGATGCCTTAAGAGCGGTAAAGTAGAAAGAGCGTAATTTTATTAGTTAAAAATTAAAGCACCGTATATTCACGGTGCTTTTATCCTTTTAAAACTTAAAAGCGTGTAAATTATTTACACGCTTTTATTTTTATTCAATAACTAAATCTTTTCTCTCGTCTGGTAAGATTGTTTCAAAAGTAACGTTATCAAGTCTTAAATTTTCAACGCCTTTAGTATATAAGCCGTAAGCAGGTAAAACAAGTCCGTTCATGGTGTGCGTGGGATAGCCCGTGGGGTTATCTTTAAAATCAACGTCTTTTAACGTTTTTCCACCCATTACCTTTATATGCACGTTTGACAAATTAACGTTTGAAAGAGGATTATCCGTTAGGTTAACGATACTACTTGCGATACAGTCGTTTCTTTCGTATTCGCTACCTTCTTTAATGTATATATAATAAAAGTCAATAGACTTATAAACTTCACTGCTGTTATCAGCGTAAATATTAGAAATATTTATGTTTTTAATACTGCCGATAGGCGTACCCTCTGGAGCGCGCATACGCTTTCCAAGTGCGATAAATAACGGACAGGTAACGTTTTCCATAACTATATCTGAAACGTTAATAGCCTCTAAATTAGCACCGTCAACGCTCTCAATGGAAATACCCGTGCATTGAGAGTGGTGTATAACGCAATTTGAAATAGTTACGTATTTCATATCCCCCGTCGTTTCCGTTCCGAATTTTATGGCGTTACATCTTGAAGATATTATACAGTTAGTAACGGTAATTCTTTTAAGATGATGAACTTCCCCGTCAAAAAGAGAGGTTTTAAAAACCAATGCATCGTCACCACAGAAAAGATTACAATCGGAAATAATAACATCCTCACAACCGTCGGGACTTATTCCGTCTATATGACTTCTAATATAAAGTCCTCTTATAAACACTTGTTTACACGCACCTAATAAAATTGCAATATCAGTGGCGTTATAAATCTCAAAATCCTCAAAACGTAAGTTTTCGCCATACTTTATAGATATTGCCTTTGCTCCACGATGACCAGTCCTCTTCGACTCTTTCGCCGCCCAAGCAGACTGCATATCTATTATAAATCTACCTCTAAGAGTTACGTTTTCTACGTTTGACGCATAAAACATAGATTTAGAATAACTACTATGTGAAAGGTCTTGATAGCAAGGCTCAGATAAAATATTATCTTCGGCAAAATCGTCTATGTCTTTTGAACCTAATAGTTTAGTTCCGTCCTCAAACTGAATTGTAACGTTACTTTTTAGTTCAACCGTTCCAAGCAAATATTCACCAAAAGGAACGTAAAGTGTTTGTTTAGTTTCAGATGCACAGTCTATTGCCTTTTGAAAAGCCTCTGTATAAAAAACTTCCTTTCCTGATAAAAAATCTCTTAAATTTATCATATAATAACCTACCTTATTTTTTCCACTTTAATTACTTTTAGATTGTTTTTTTTCTTACTCTTTGGAAGAACTTTTTCTATCCACTCAAAAACCTGTTCGCTATACTTAAAAACTAAAACAAACGTAATTGCAATTACTGCAAGTGCTAATATAAGTATTATAGTTTCCGTTGAGAGAGTAATAAGTTTAACCTTCTTCCACATTTCGTTAACTCTTTCAAGATCGTCCCCTGAAAAATTTTGCATAACTGCACAACGGTTAATAATATCCTCGGTAGGATATTGAGCCTCAAACATTGAAAGGTATAATTCCTCTACGTTAACTACGTAACTATCCCCCTCGTGAGTTGGATCAAAGAAATATTTTAAATCGTATTCCTTAGTCCCCTCGTCAGAGTGGTAAGAGTCAACAACGTATTCAAAAACTTCGTCTCCCGCAATACAACTCGTATAACCCGTGTAGTCCATGTTGAGCACTGCAACGTCTGGTCTTGCAATAAAATCAAGGAATTTTAAGGCGTTATCGTAATTAGCGTTTTTAGTCATAACGTATCCGTCAAACCAAATGTTAGAGCCCTCGTCTGGAACTGCGTATCCAAGATATAGTGGATTATCTTTTAAGTTACCGTCTAAATCAAAAAGCGCCTCGTCGATAGAACAAACAGCGTCACCACTCCAAGCAACGTTAACGTTGATTTTGCCAGATAAAACGTCGTTCTTGCCTGCGTCAACCTCAAACCCGTAAAGATTGTTTTTAAGGTCTAAAAGTGCCTTTTCAACCTTGTCAACACTTTCTTTATCCGTTCTATTAAAAATTTCAGTGAGAGTTTGATTATATTTTGCCGTATCACCGTCATTTAAGTACTCTTCTTTTGCGGAAAGTAATTCGTCTTTATAAACGTAAGCAAGGGCGATAAAATAAGAATCTCTTATACTATCTTTAATGGTAACTTTTTTAGTGAACTCCGTCCAAATATTGCTCCAACTTGATAAATCTTCGGCAGTAATTTCTCCACCTTTTGCAGGTTTCATGTTGTAAATTAAACCTACCGTTCCCCACATATAACCAACGGCGTAAGAAGTGTTTTCATCTTCACTCATAAAAGGACGAGCGTCCTCTCCCTCACCTATTTTTAGCCCCTTAAATACGTCTTTAATGTATGGAGAGCCAAACTCCTTAAAATTATAAGGCGTGGTAAAAGAGCGAATCATATCCTCTTCCATAAGTTTCATTATCATATATTCAGAGGGACATAATAAGTCACAAGCATAAGGGTCTTTAGATAGTTCGTTATACATATCTTCGTTGGTGGCAAATGTTAAATAATTAACCGTTATGCCCGTTTCTTCTGCGAACATATCTAATACGCCAAGTTCGCTATCATCTTCAGCCTCGTGAATATAATCTTCAACGGAAAAGACTGTTAAAACGTTATCTTCCGCCTTAACGAAAGATACACCACTCGTTAAAAACAACGTTATAGTAAATAAAATTGCAATCAATAAAGAGGTTGCTTTTTTTATTATTTTCATATTATACACTCCTCTTTTCTTGATTTTTCTTGTTTGAAGAAATATTCATAAACACTACCACGAGTACGGTAAGTAAGAAAATAATAGTAGTTAACGCTCTATAAACGGGAATTCTTTCGCTTGCCTTATCAGTGGTTAGAGCAATAGACTTGTAAACTGCTGTACTTATCGTGTCAAAATCAAGGGGCGAAAGGGTTGCCGTAATAATATAATCGTCAAGCGAAAGGGTAATTGCAAGCATAAATCCAGAAATAATTCCCGGTAAGATTTCAGGAAGAACAACCTTAAATAACGCTTGAAATGGTGTGGCACCAAGGTCAAGAGCCGCCTCGTATAAACTGCCGTCCATTTGTTTTAGTTTAGGAATAACCGATAACACAACGAAAGGTGTACATAGGATAATATGTCCAACGTATAATCCGAACATAGATCTATGCGAAAATCCGAGTGCCATAAAAAGCATAATTAAGGCACACGCCGTAACTACTTCCGAGTTAACTACGGGGATTTGCGACATCCCGTTAACAGTCTTACCGAGTTTACCTTTGTTATAGAATATTCCTATTGCGCCAAGCGTACCTAAAACGGTGGCAACGATAGCAGAAACTAATGCTAAAACAACGGTATTAACGACAACGTCTTTTATATCACCGAGTTTTCTATACCAAATTAAACTAAATCCCTCGAAATTACCTATGGTTTTCCCTTGATTAAAACTATAAAACACAAGTAAAAGTATAGGCACGTAAACAAAGGCAAGAATTAAAATTATATAGCAAAAGGAAAGAAATTTTTTCATTATAAATTAGTCCCCCTAACGCTATTTTCTTTATCAAACCCACCAGTTAGCAACATGGTTACGAATAAAATTATAAGCATAACGAGAGAAATAGTTGCTCCCCCGTGAACATCGGATAACGTTCCACCCTCACCTAAAAAGCACCATGCAATAAGTTTACCGATAACGGTAAAACCCGTGCTACCGCTAAAAGTATCGGTAACAACGTAACAACTCATAACGGGCAAAAATACCATCGTTGCACCGCTTATAATTCCCGGCATTGATAAAGGGATAGTTATATCGGTAAACACTTTAACTTTGTTTGCGCCAAGGTCAAGAGCAGCCTCTTCTAAACTCTTATCCATTTTAATAAGGGTGGAATAAATAGGTAAAATCATAAAAGGCAAAAAGTCGTAAGTAAGCCCAATAATGCTGGCAAAATTACCTAACGGAACTCCTAAAAGTGATAAAAGTTCTTTCATTGCCATTGCACGAAGAACGAAGTTTATCCACATAGGCGTTACGAATAATAGCAAGAAAATCATTGCAATAGAGCCTTTCATCCTAGATAAAATATAAGCAACGGGATAAGCAATAAGTAAACATATCGCAGTAACGAGTATTGAAACCAACACGCTTATAAACAAGGTAGAAAGTTTTGTAGTATCACTAAAAAAGGCAATAAAATTATTAAAAGTTAAACTGCCGTCCTCTCCCGTAAAAGCGTAATACACAACCAAAAGTAATGGCAACAATACGAAAAGCAACAAGAACAATCCGTAAGGTATACAAAGTTGTTTTCTTGAAAAACCTACCTTTTGGTTTAACCTTACCTTTCTTAAAAAGGGAGTTTTCTTGATAATTTTTTCTTTAATCATCTTTTAATCTCCTGTTTTAAGGAAAGTTTAATTTTTTCTTTAGGAATAATAACGGAAACTCTGTCGTTTTCGTTCCAAGTGTATTCGGTGTCTAAAACGTAATCTTCTTCCTCTTCGTCCGTTCTAACGATAACTTGATAGTGGTCACCCTTATAAATAATAGAAACGATATTACCGATCGCACCACCTTCTTCAGCATCGTCGGAAATCTCAATATCTTTTAAGCCCACTTCAACGTTAACGTCCACGTCGGTAAGGTCAATTTTCTCACCCTCAACAGTAATCAAATACCCCTCTTCATCAAGGAAAGATCCTGGATAAAGCATAGTAACGTCACAATCAAATTCACCGTCACCAAACACAACGGTATTCTTTTTAGTAATATACCCGTCGTATTTATTCACGGTAAACTCTTTTTCCATTATGTGAATATTATCAGGCTCAATACGAATAGAAACGCTTTCGCCGACCTTTCTTTCCACCGTCGATTGTATAACTACTTCGTTCTTACCAACGGACATTGCCATTTCGTAATGAACGCCCTTAAATATAGAACTAATAATTTTACCTTTAACTTGCCCCTCTTCTTCGGGAACGATAACCACGTCCTCAGGGCGAACTACTATATCCACCTTTTCATTTTTTGGGAAATCGTCTACACAATCAAAAGACGCACCTAAAAATCTAACCTTTTTCTTGCCAACCATAGTTCCAGAGAAAATATTGCTTTCCCCTATAAAGTTAGCGACGAAAGTGTTTTTAGGTTCGTTATAAATATCGGTAGGAGTTCCTATTTGTTGAATTACACCGTCTTTCATAACCAAGATAGTGTCGCTCATAGTTAACGCCTCTTCTTGGTCGTGCGTTACGTATATAAAGGTTATGCCGAGTTTTTTATGCATTTCCTTTAACTCTAACTGCATATCCTTTCTCATTTTAAGGTCAAGCGCACCAAGTGGCTCGTCAAGAAGTAAAATTTCCGGCTCGTTAACTAACGCTCTTGCAATAGCAACCCTTTGTTGTTGTCCACCGGAAAGTGTTGAAACGCTTCTCTTTTCAAAACCCTCAAGGTCAACCATATGAAGAACCTTTTCAACCTTTTTAGAAATTTCTTTCTTTGAAAGTTTTTCCACCTTATCAAATGTTTTTCCATTTTCATCTTGATAAGTCACTTTATATTTTTTAAGTTTTAAGCCAAACGCTATATTATCGTATACGTTGAGGTGTGGGAAAAGCGCATATCTTTGGAATACGGTATTTATAGGACGTTGGTTTGGAGGAAGATTAGTAATATCCTTTCCACCAAGCAAAATCTTACCTTCTGTCGGTTTATCAAAACCTGCAATCATACGGAGCGTGGTAGTTTTACCACATCCAGAAGGTCCTAAAAAGGTTACGAATTCTCCCCTACGCACGTAAAAATTAAAGTTATCAACTGCAACCACACCGTCATCAAAAGTACGGTTTACGCCTACTAATTCTATTATTTTTTCATTAGTGTAATCTGTCATAATTTTATCTCCTTTCATTAAAAAGACGGTGGGGATGAAACCCAAATAATTTCTGCTTCCGTTTTTGAAGTGTTTACTATTTTATGTACCGATTTAGAGGTAAAATAAAAACTCTCGCCCTTTTTAACTCTAACTTTTCTCTTGCCTAATACGACGACTATTTCACCTTTAAGCACGTATCCAAACTCCTCTCCCTCGTGAGGAATATCTTCATCAGTAGAAGCCCACGCTTGAAGTTTTAGGTGTATTGGCTCCATAGCATTTTTTTGAGCGTTAGGCGCAAGCCAATTCATAACGTAACCGTCGGTAATCTTTTCAATATATTCGTTTTTATTAAAACTGATTTTGTCCTGTCCGCCTATATCTGAGAAAAACTCTTTTAAGTCCGTTCTAAGTGCAGAAAGAATATCAATAAGCGTTGCAATAGAAGGGCTTGTTAAGTCGTTTTCGAGTTGTGAAATATACTTTTTGGTAAGTTCGCATCGGTCGGCAAGTTCTTCTTGCGTCATATCGCAAAACAGCCTTAAATTTTTTATCTTTTCACCTATTTTCACAATTTTCACCTGTAATTTTTACCAAGTTTAGGCATTTTTAACAAAAAGTTTAATAAAGTTAAACTTTAATAACGAGAACTATTATATATAACCTAAGGTTATATGTCAATTATTTTTACTAAAAATTTTTAACTTTTTTTACTTTTTTT
>JAZSDD010000039.1:0-21220 GCA_045530945.1 Christensenellaceae bacterium | reverse complement strand
GGGCAACTCATAACCTCAATAAAGGTGTAATCTGCCTCGCCTTTCTTTACTTTTTCACAAAGTTCTCTTGCGTTTTTAAGTCCACTTACAACGGCAACCTTAACTTTAAGTCCGTTAACGTCATAACTTGCCTCTTTAACGCCCTTCATACCTCTAACTTCCTTAAACTCAACGTTTTCAAGAGGTTTACCGGTAATGGTTTCAACAGCAGTACGGAGCGCAGCCTCCATAACACCACCAGATGCACCGAATATAACGCTTGCACCCGTGTATTCTTCAAAAGGATTATCGGCATCGGTATCTTGTAAACGACTGAAATGTATACCGTGTTCTCTAATCATACGAATTACTTCTTGGGTGGAAAGAACGAAATCTACGTTTCCATTAAACTTAGCACGTCTTGCTTCGTCTTTCTTAGCAGAACAAGGCATAATTGCAACGTGAACATGCTTTTTCTCTCCCTTATACATATCCTTTACAGTTGCAGCAAGCATTTGCATAGGACTCTTACAAGTAGAAAGGTTATCTAAAAGTTCAGGATATTCACCCTCTGCAAATCTAATCCAAGCGGGACAGCAAGAAGTGAACATAGGAAGTTTTCCACCGTTTTGAACTCTTTGAATAAGTTCGTTAGCCTCTTCCATAATGGTAAGGTCTGCACCGATATTAGTATCGTAAACTTTGTCAAAGCCCATTTCTTTAAGAGCAGTAACGAGTTTACCCATAACGTTATCGCCTTCCTTAAAGCCGAATTCTGTGCCGAGAGCAACTCTAACTGCGGGAGCAATTTGAACGGAAACTTCCGTATTTTCGTCACCAAGAGCCTTCCAAACAAGGTCAGCATCGTCACGAATAACGATAGCGCCGGTAGGACAAACTGCCGCACATTGACCACAGCCTACACAAGGAGAATTAGCAATATCCCCGTCAAAAGCAGTGGCAATTTTCATTTTTGAACCACGGTATGCATAGTCGATTGCGCCAACACCTTGAATTTCATTACACATTCTAACGCATTTACCACAAAGAATACACTTACCGGGCGCTCTTACTATACTGTGTGAAGAGCTATCTTGACTTAAAAGACAAGAATTGTTGGGGAAACGCACCCCTTCAATATTGAACTTATAAGCAAACTCTTGAAGTTTACATTTACCACTCATATGACAAGTAGTACAATCTCTACAATGGTTTGCAAGTAAGAGTTCGAGAATCATTTTTCTATACTTACGAAGTCTTGCAGTGTTAGTTCTAATAACCATACCGTCACGAGGTTTGCAAGAACAAGCAGCGTCTAATCTGCCTCTTTCATCTTCAAACATACACATTCTACAAGCGCCGTAAATAGATAATTCAGAGTCATAGCAGAACGCGGGAATTTCTACGCCAGCCTTTCTTGCTAATTCTAAAATATTTTTTTCGCCTTCAATTTGAACTTTAATACCGTCAATAGTCATATATGCACTCATATCTTATACCTCCTTAATTGCGTGGAACGGACAGTTAGAAAGACATGCGCCACACTTAATACACTTGCTTTGATCAATAACGAAAGGCTTTTTAATCTCGCCGGAAATTGCACCAACGGGACAAGTTCTTGCGCACTTACTACAACCCTTACAAAGTTCAGGATCGATAGTAATAGTCTTAAGTTTTTGACATTCACCTGCGGGACATTTCTTATCGTAAATGTGAGCCCTATATTCATCCTCAAAATACTTGATGGTAGAAAGAACAGGACCTGCCGCCGTTTTTCCAAGACCGCAAAGAGCCGTTTTAGAAATGGTTTCGCCAAGTTCTTTTAAGAGTTCGATATCACCGTCCTCCCCTTTACCGTCTACAATACGGTTAAGTATTTCAAGCATACGTTTCGTACCCTCTCTACAAGGAACGCACTTACCACACGATTCTTTTTGAGTGAAGTCCATAAAGAATCTTGCAACTTCAACCATACAAGTTTTCTCGTCCATAACAACGAGACCACCAGAACCTATAATAGCGCCAGCCTTAGAGAGTGAATCAAAGTCGAGAGGTAAATCGAAATGTTCTTCCGTTAAGCATCCACCAGAAGGTCCACCGATTTGAACTGCCTTAAACTTGCCGTCTCCTCTAATACCTCCACCGATATCAAATACAACTTCTCTTAAAGTCGTTCCCATAGGAACTTCGATAAGACCTGCATTTTTAATGTTACCGGTTAATGCAAAGGTTTTAGTACCTGCACTTCCCTCAGTACCGATAGATTTATACCAAGAAGCACCGTTATTGATAATGTCAGCAACGTTTGCAAACGTTTCAACGTTGTTAAGTACGGTAGGATTGTCAAATAAACCGTTTTCAACAGTTCTCGGTGGCTTAGTTCTGGGCATACCACGTTTACCTTCGATAGATGCAGTTAATGCAGAACCCTCACCACAAACGAACGCACCTGCACCACGACTGATATGTAAATGGAAACTAAAATCAGTGCCTAATACCTTGTCACCTAAAATTCCGAGTTCTTCTGCTCTCTTAATAGCCTGTTTCAATCTTGCAACAGCCAAAGGATACTCAGCACGAACGTAGATATAACCTTCGGTTGCGCCCGTTGCAATACCTGCAATCATCATACCTTCGAGCATTCTATGTGGATCGTCTTCCATAACTGAACGGTCCATAAACGCACCGGGGTCACCCTCGTCACCGTTACATACTACGTATTTGGGGAAACGAGTTTGAGCAGCAACTTGCGCCCACTTTCTACCTGTTGGGAATCCACCACCGCCACGGCCACGAAGTCCAGATTCGGTAATTTCGTTAACGATTTGCTCACTCGTCATTTCCTTTAACGCCTTTTCAAAAGCGGTATATCCACCACGAGCAAGATATTCTTCAATAGAAGTAGCGTCAATTTTATCGCAGTTAGAAAGTGAAACTCTCGTCTGTTTTTTGTAGAAAGGCACTTCCTTTTGTTCTTTATAAACTACCCCGTTTTCGGTATAGCAAAGTCTTTCAACACACTCACCTTTTACGATAGTTTTATCGATAATTTCTTCGCAATCTTCCGGTTTAACTTTAACGTATAAGTAACCTTGAGGCTCGATACGTACTAAAGGACCAACTTCACAGAAACCGTGACATCCACTCTTAGTTACTCTAACGGGGTCACTCTCACCGCATTTTTCAAGTTTTACGGTGTACTTAACGTTCTTTTCTGCCATTAACGCCATAAGTTTTTCATAAATCTTGTTAGCGCCCTTAGAAACACAACCTGCGCCACCGCAGATAATAATCTTTCTGTTTTCAGCATCCATTAACGCTTTACATTCAGCACGGAAACTTCTTAATTCTTCAAAAGACTTAAACATTAGTTTTCCTCCTGAATTTTTTTAATTAATTCAACTGCCGTTTCGGGAGTCATAGTAGGATAAATTTCATCGTTAACCATAACTGCGGGAGCAGATGAACAAGCACCAAGACAAGATACCGTTTCAACGGTAAATAATCCGTCGTCAGTAGTCTTTTTCTCTTCAGATAAACCTAATTCCTTTCTTAATGCCTCTAAAATAGGAATAGACTTTCTAACGTGGCAAGCCGTTCCGTCACAAACCTTAACTACATATTTACCCTTCTTTTCTAAAGAGAAGTTTTCATAGAAAGTTGCTACGCCGTAAATTCTCGCTTCGGAAATACCTAATCTTTCAGACAAATAAGGGAATATTTCTCTAGGAAGATATCTGTAAACTTCTTGAGCGCGTTGCAAAATGGCTATCAAGGATTTTTCTTGATTACCAAATTCACTAATCGCTTGATCCAACACTGTAAAATCAATTTTGTTTTCCATTAGTTTCTCCATTTTTCTCCAAAATATTTAGATTTGATAACATTAGTTTTATAATTTTCGGCAAAAGCCGTAATTACCAATAAATTTATTTTTGCAAATATTCGTCAATTGCTTTAGCCGCCGTCTTACCAGCACCCATTGCAAGAATAACGGTTGCAGCACCAGTAACAGCGTCACCACCAGCGTAAACTGCTTCAACGGAAGTTAAACCGTTTTCATCAGTTATAATACCGCCGTGCTTGTTAACTTCAAGACCGTCCGTCGTTGCTTTAATTAAGGGGTTAGGTGAAGTACCAAGCGCCATAATTACAACGTCTGCCTCGATATCGAACTCACTTCCATCTAATACTACGGGACGACGACGACCTGATGCATCAGGTTCACCAAGTTCCATTTTAACGCAAGTAACCGCAGAAACCCAACCGGTTTCGTTACCTTTAATAGCGGTAGGATTGGTGAGAAGATCGAAAATAATGTCTTCTTCCATAGCGTGTTCAACTTCTTCCTTTCTTGCGGGAAGTTCGTCAAGCGTTCTTCTGTAAACGATATGTACTTCGCCACCTAAACGCTTAGCGCAACGAGCAGCATCCATAGCAACGTTACCACCACCAACAACTACAACCTTCTTGCCCTTGATAATAGGAGTTGTAGAATCGTCTTTATACGCTTTCATAAGGTTAATACGGGTGAGGAATTCGTTTGCAGAATATACGCCGATTAAGTTTTCACCGGGGATATTCATAAACTTAGGAAGTCCTGCGCCAGAACCTACGAATACTGCCTTAAATCCGTATTCTTTAATAAGTTCTTCAATAGAAATAACCTTACCGATAACCATATTGGTTTCAATCTTAACGCCTAAATCTTTTAAGGTGTCAATTTCCTTTTGAACTATGGTTTTGGGAAGTCTAAATTCAGGAATACCGTATACGAGAACGCCTCCTGCTAAGTGGAAAGCCTCAAACACGGTAACTTCGTAACCTTTCTTTGCTAAATCACCTGCACAAGTAAGTCCAGAAGGGCCACTACCTATAACTGCAACTTTAATTCCGTTGCTTTCAGGTTTAACGGGTTTTTCTTTGCAGTTAGCATTGTGATAGTCTGCAACGAATCTTTCAAGTCTACCGATAGCAACCGGTTCACCCTTGATACCACGAACACAATATTTTTCACATTGTGATTCTTGTGGACAAACTCTTCCACAAACTGCGGGAAGTGAAGAAGATTCAGAAATAATTTGATATGCACCTTCAAAATCTCTTTCACGAATTTTTGCAATAAATTCAGGGATATGTACCATAACGGGACATCCGTTTACGCAAGGTTTGGTTTTACAATTTAAGCATCTTTCTGCTTCGTTTACCGCTTGTTCTTCGGTATAACCGAGAGCAACTTCTTCAAAGTTTTTGTTTCTAACGTTTGCTTCTTGATGAGGCATTGCGTTCTTTCTTAAGGACATATTAGGCATAATTATTTAACCTCCTTGTTGAAAAGATTACAAGTTTCTTCGTATTTGTGTCTTTCCCATTCTTTGTAACTTGCGCCACGTTTCATAGCCTCGTCAAAGTCAACTAAGTGACCGTCAAACTCAGGTCCGTCAACGCAAGCAAACTTGGTTTCTCCACCAACGGTTAAACGGCAACCACCACACATACCAGTTCCGTCAATCATAACAGGGTTCATAGATACAACCGTTTTAACGCCGTATTCTTTGGTGAGTTTGCAAACGAACTTCATCATAATAACAGGTCCGATAGCAATAACTTCGTCATAGTTTTCACCACTTTCGATTAAGTTCTTAAGAGCGTCGGTTACGAGTCCTTTAGTCCCAGCCGTACCATCGTCACTCATTAGAACGTATTTATCACTAACTGCCTTAAACTCATCTTCTAAAATAACTAAGTCTTTGCATCTAAATCCTACGATAGAATGAACCTCAGCACCTTCTTCGTGTAATTTTTTTGCAACGGGGTATGCAATAGCACAACCAACGCCACCACCAACTACTGCAACCTTTTTAAGACCAGCAGTATGAGTTGCGTTTCCAAGAGGACCAACGAAGTCTGCAACAGAGTCGCCAACTTCAAGTTGGTTAAGAGTGTAGGTTGTTGCTCCTACGATTTGGAATATTACGGCAACAGTTCCCTTTTCTCTATCGTAGTCTGCTACGGTAAGAGGGATTCTTTCGCCGTCTTCAGTTGCCCTTATAATAACAAATTGCCCCGCTTGCGCTTTTTTCGCAACGTACGGAGCATAAACGTCTATACGGGTAACGGTGGGATTAAGTACTTTTTTGTCAACAATTTTGAACATATTTTCTCCTTTTCAAATAAAAGCGATATCAATGTTAGAAAAACAAGAAACGCTTTTCTTTAAATTTATCCGTTATTGATTATATTCTAACATATTTGAAAATGCTTTGCAACCCTTTTGATAAGTGTTTTTATATATAAAATATAAAAAGTCATCATCTCCAAACGGAAAGTTTTTACTTTTTTGGAAACATAAGGACAAAAAAAGAACTCCAAGAATTTACTCGGAGTTCCTAAATTTTATTTTTCTAATTTAGATTTTAAAATTTCCTTTGCTTTAACCACGTTTGCCTTGCCCCTCGTTTGTTTCATAAGTTGACCAACGAAGAAAGTAATAATCTTGTCGGGAGTAACGGCGTAATCACCAACTGCCTTAGGATTATCCTCTATGAGTTTAGAAATGATAGGCTCTAAATCATCGTCGTTCATAGAGTTTAAAATATCCATTTCTTTTGCTAAAACTTCGGGGTCTTTACCCGTCTTCATAACTTCTGCAATCAAAGGAACGGCGTTAGTTCTTGAAATCATCTTTTCGCCACTCATCTTAATAATTTTAACGAAGTTTTCTGCAGAAATATCAATGCTTTCTTTAACGTTTCTCATAAGTTCAGACTGCACCCAAGTAGATAATTCTTTGGGTTTATCGTAAATCTTAACGCAATCGTTATAAAAGTCTGAAATCATTTTAGACGCAGTTAAAACGCCAGCGTCGTACTCAGTCAAACCGTAAGTATTTACGTATAAATCTTTTAGTTGGTCAACCGTTAAAGGAAGAGATGCTCTAATCTCTTCTATAAACTCTTTTTTAAGGTGTACCATAGGAAGATCAGGGTCTGCAAGTAAACGATAAACTGACGTTGCAAGTTTTGCTCTCATTGCAACGTTTTCGTTTTTATCCTCATCCCATTTTCTCGTTTCGTTGGGGATTGTTTCTCCCGCCTCTAAAAGGGCAATTTGTCTTGCAGATTCGTATTCTATTGCACGCTTAACAGACCTAAAAGAGTTTAGGTTTTTCATTTCAACTCTTTCACCGAGTTTGGTATCGCCTTTTTTTCTAACCGAAAGGTTAACGTCAAAACGCATACCACCTTGTTCAAGTTTACACTCAGCAATATCTCCGTAAACGTAAATTCCTCTTAATTTTTCTAAGAATTCAACAGCCTCGTCACCACTTGAAATATCGGGTGCGGTAACCGTTTCGATAAGAGGAACACCCGCACGGTTATAGTCTATATAAGACTTTTCTCCGATATGCGTAAGTTTACCAGTATCTTCCTCTAAGTGAATATCGCTTATACCGATTTTCTTTCCACTTGATAAGGTAACGTAACCGTCCACACAAGTGGGAAGTGCAACTTGGCTTATTTGATAGGACTTAGTAAGGTCTGGATAAAAATAATTTTTTCTTTCAAAATAACTGTATTCGTTAATCTTACAGTTAGTCATAAGCCCTGCTTTTACCGTTAATTCAACACACTTTTTATTAACTGTGGGGCTTGTTCCCGGAAGTGCTAAACATACGGGGCAAACTAAGGTGTTTGGCTCTGCTCCGTAAACGTTTGCGCAAGAGCAAAAAACCTTTGTATTAGATTTTAATTCCGAGTGAATTTCTAAGCCAACAACTACTTCGTATTTATCGTTCATTATCTATCCCCTCCAACGTATTTTTCTTCAATTAAACGAGCAAGGTTAATAATAAACCCATCTTTGCCTTTATCACCGAATATTGAAACACCGTAAGGCATATTTTCCTTATCAAAAGCAAAGGGAATTGAAACGGAAGGTATTTGCATTACGTTTGCAATAACGCTAAGTAAAGCCTCCTCTTCAGAGCAAACCTCACCTTTTTTAGGAGCAACAGAGATTGCCGTTGGAAGTATTAACGCATCAACGTTAGAAAAAGCCTCTTTTGCACCGTTAATTAATACTTGCTGAACGTCTTTTGCTTTGTGATAAACTTTATTTTGAGAAAGAACGTAGTTGCCAAGCATTATTCTTCTTCTAACTTCACTTCCAAAGCCCTCTTTCCTACTCTTTTTGTAAAGTTCTGAAACGTTTTTAGGACTTTCCGTTTGCGTGGTATATTTAAGCCCGTCATACCTTGCAAATCCACTTGCTATTTCACTACAAGAAATCAAATCGTAAACGTCTTTTGCAAGGAGAATATTATCAATTTGAATCTCTTTTATCTCGCCACCGTTTTGCTTTATAAAATCTAATAATTTATTAAATTCAGGATAAACGGATGAGTTTATACATTTTTCTATAAGACTTTTTTCCACGCCAAAAGTTACACCGCTAAAAGAGCATAATTTTTCTTGAGAAAAATCCAACTCTTTTTCCGTGGTCGTAGTCATATCAAAAGGGTCGTTCCCAGCAATAATACTAAGCACGTAGGCTAAATCTTCGGCAGTTTTAGTTATAGGCGCAATCTGATCGAAACTTGCACTATTAGTGTAAAGTCCGTGTCTTGAAACCATACCGTAGGTAGGTTTAACGCCACAAACACCGTTATAAATTGCAGGTTTTCTTGCAGAACCACCCGTGTCGCTTGCTAAGGAAAAAGCGCACATATCAAGAGCAACGGCAACAGCAGAGCCACCGCTACTTCCTCCAGCAATTCTACCCTCTTTTATAGCGTTTTCACTTGCACCGTAAATGGAACTCTCACCATTAGAGCCGAGAGTAAATTCGTCCATATTGGTTCTGCCTAAAACAATAGCGTCCTCGTCAATTATTTTTTGAAGAGCAGTGGCAGTGTAGGTTGCAACGAAATTCTTCATAAAGTTAGAAGAGGCCGTTGCCTTTTTGCCGTTGTATAAAATATTATCTTTTATTGTAACGACAACGCCTGCAAGTTTACCAAGTTTTTCGCCATTTGCCCTTTTCTCGTCAAGCGCTTTGGCTAAATCTAACACGTCGGAAAAAACTTCGATTACGGCGTTTTTTTCTTTAAATTTTTCCACGTTTGAAATGCACTCGTTAACCATTTCAACGGCAGAAAAATCACCGTTTATATACTTTTTGTTTGCGTTAATAACGCTAAGTTTAGCAAGGCTCATTATTCCACCACCTTTGGTAAAATGAAAGAAATACTATCTTTAACGGGAGCGTTTTTCAAGGTGTCAACTCTATCTGAAGATGGTTTAACCTCGTCCTCTCTCAAATCTTCGTACTCCTTTACGGGAATTTGGTAAGAAACTCCCTTAACGTCTACCTTTTTAATTCTTTCAATTTTTTCGTCAAAAGATTGAAATTCCGAGATAAACCCACTTAGTTCTTCCTCAGATAATTCAAGCATTGAAAGATCTGCAATTTTCTTAATTTCTTGGATTGTCATAGCATTTTTCTCCTATTTTGCTATTATATCACCCCTTAAAAATAATGACAAGTATTTTTACATAATTTAATTCTAATTGTTGCAATTTTTTTAGATTTGTGATAACCTATTTAGAAGGAGAAAAACTATGTATACTTATAAGGATATTGCCGAACTTTTGTTCCCAGAAGTAAAGGTTACGGTAGAAGAACTTTTAGCGCGTTACCCAGAGCGTGATTTAGGCGAAAACGCATTAGTAACGAGGTTTGCGCCAAGCCCCACAGGATACGTTCATATCGGTGGCGTTTATCAAACGGTTATAAACAGTTATCTTGCGCATAGAAACGGTGGCGTTTTTATGCTAAGAGTGGAAGATACGGATAAAAAAAGAGAAGTAGAAGGTTCTGCTGACCTTATTTATCCTATGCTTAAAAAATTAGGCATTAAGATTGACGAGGGGTACGTTAGTAAGACGGAAGAAATTGGAAAATACGGACCTTATCTTCAAAGCAGACGTACGGAATATTATCAAGCATTTGCAAAAGATTTAGTTTCAAGAGGCTTAGCATACCCTTGTTTTTGTACGGAAGAGGAAGAAGAAACTTCAAGAAACGAACAACAACGCCTTTCCGTTGCCCCAGGATATCACGGAAGATGGGCAAAGTGTAGAAATCTTTCTTACGAGCAAGTTAAGGAAAATTTAGACGCTGGCAAAACCTTTAAGATAAGAATTAAGGCAGACGGTGATCAAACGGAAAAAGTAGTTTGCAATGACTTACTTCGTGGCGAGGTTTACTTCCCCGTAAACTTCACTGACTACGTAATTTTAAAGAGCGACAAAACGGCGCTTTATCACCTTGCGCATTTAGTTGACGACACGCTTATGAGAACGACTACCGTTATTCGTGACGAATCGTGGTTACCAAGCGTTCCACTACACTTACAACTTTTTAGATATATGAACCTCCCCGCCCCCAACTATCTACACACTGCACAAGTTATGACGGTGGATAAAAACACGGGCGCAGTAAGAAAAATTTCCAAGCGTTACGACGAGTGGGCTGATTCAAGATGGTTCTTTAAAGAGGGATATCCCGTAAAATCAATTTCTGAATATCTTTTAACCTTAATCAACTCTAACTTTGAAGAGTGGAGAAAGGAAAATCCTTATTTAGACGGAGAAGAGTTCCCCCTCTCTATCGAAAAGATGAGTAAGAGCGGTGCTATATTTGATTTAGAAAAACTAAACAACATTTCAAAAGACGTTATTTCTAAAATGAGCAAGGATGAACTTTATTCTCTCTCCTACGCTTGGGCAAAGGAATACGACCAAAAACTTGCCTCTTTAATTGAAAGTGATCCTGAATACTATAAGAGTATTATCAATATTGAAAGAGAATCTCAAAAGCCGAGAAAAGACTTTACCACCTTTAAGGACATTTATTCTCAAATTGAATATATGTACGACGGATACTATAAGGGTGACGTAACCTACGATTTTAAGAAAATCACCGATAAAGCGTTTATTACGGAATTAATTGACTTATATCTTAACGAATATTACGACGAAAAAGACGATAATACCGAGTGGTTTAACAAGGTAAAAGCATTGTGCGAAAGACTAGGCTATGCATCAAACATAAAAGAATACAAGAAAAACCCCGATGCATATAAAGGCAACGTTGCCGATATAAGCACGGCGTTAAGAGTGGCTATAACCACGAGAAGTTGTACGCCAAACCTTTACGAAATTATGCTTATTCTTGGAAAAGATAAGATAAACGAAAGAATACAGTACTTCAAAGACAATTATAACGGTTAATTTTTTAATATAAAAAGGAGAAAACGTATGGAAAAAATAGTTCGTCCTGAATCTATGGAAAGAATTACTAACTTAGAACTTGCAAATAAGTTTATTGACACGGAAGTTGCAAAAGTTAGAGCACAAGTTGGGGATAAAAAAGTTTTACTTGCCCTCTCTGGTGGTGTTGATAGTTCGGTTGTTGCAGCCCTTTTAATAAAGGCAATCGGCAAGCAATTAGTGTGTGTGCACGTTAACCACGGTTTAATGCGTAAAGGAGAGAGTGAACAAGTTATCGAAGTGTTCGGAAAGGAACTTGACGCTAACCTTATTTACGTTGACGCTACCGATAGATTTTTAAGCCTTTTAGAAGGCGTTTCCGCCCCCGAACAAAAGAGAAAAATTATCGGTGGAGAATTTATTAAGGTGTTTGACGAAGAGGCTTCTAAACTTAAAGGCATTTCTTTCCTTGCACAAGGCACAATTTACCCCGATATTTTAGAAAGTGACGGTGTTAAGGCACACCACAACGTTGGTGGACTTCCTGAGGATATGCAATTTTCTTTAGTTGAACCTCTTGCCCTTTTATTTAAGGACGAAGTAAGAGTAGTTGGCAAGGCGTTAGGACTTCCATATACAATGGTTGAACGTCAACCCTTCCCCGGTCCAGGACTTGGCGTTAGATGTTTAGGCGCAATCACCCGTGATAGATTACACGCACTCCGTGAGGCAGACGCTATCTTGCGTGAAGAATTTGATAAATGTGGCTTAGCAGGAAAAGTTTGGCAATACTTTATCGCCGTTCCCGATATGAAGAGCGTGGGCGTTAAAAACGATAAGCGTTACGAGGGTTGGCCTGCAATAATTAGAGCAGTTAACACAGTAGACGCAATGACTGCAACCATTGAAGAAATTCCATATGAGATTTTACACAAAATAACAAACCGTATAACTAATGAAGTTGAAGGTATTAACAGAGTACTTTTAGATTTAACACCCAAGCCCGTTGGAACGATAGAGTGGGAGTAAAAAGTTAGTTTAAGGCTCAAAACAATTTAATTATATATAAAAACCCCTCGGATATTTCCGAGGGGTTTGTTTTATTATTTTGCGTATTCAGTTGCACGCCATTCTCTAATAACGTTAACTTTAATTTGACCGGGATATTCCATTTCTTGCTCAATCTTTTTAGCAATTTCTTTTGCAAGGAATAAAGTTTCCGCATCGTTAATTTGTTCGGGTTTAACCATAACTCTAACTTCTCTGCCCGCTTGAATAGCGTAACACTTTTCAACCCCCTTAAATCCTGAAGAGATTTCTTCAAGTTTTTGAAGACGTTTAATGTAGTTAGTGGTGGTTTCCCTTCTTGCACCGGGACGTGCGCCGGAAATAGCGTCTGCCGCGGCAACTAAAACAGCCTCGATAGTCTTTGGCTCAACGTCACCATGGTGAGCAAGAATTGCATTAACAACGTTGTGGTTTTCCCTATACTTTTTAGCAAGGTCTGCACCTATTTGCATATGAGTTCCTTCCACCTCGTAGTCAACTGCTTTACCAAGGTCGTGAAGTAATCCTGCACGTTTTGCCATTGCAGCGTCAACACCAAGTTCGGTTGCCATAACGCCTGCAAGATGCGAAACTTCGATAGAGTGCTTTAATACGTTTTGACCGTAACTCGTACGGAATTTTAATCTGCCGAGAATTTTAACAAGTTCTGGGTGAAGTCCAAAAATTCCACACTCGAACATTGCCGATTCGCCCGCTTCTTTAATTTGTTGATCAAGTTCTTTTTTAACCTTTTCAACCGTTTCTTCAATTCTTGCAGGGTGAATTCTACCGTCTTGAATAAGGCGTTCTAATGCAATTTTAGCCGTTTCTCTTCTAACTGGGTCAAAACCGGATACGATAACGATTTCGGGAGTATCGTCAATAATGAGTTCAATGCCCGTTGCGTTTTCTAAGGTTCTGATATTTCTACCCTCTCTGCCGATAATTCTTGCTTTCATATCGTCGTTAGGAAGGGGTACTACCGAAACGGTAATTTCAGACGCTTGGTCAGTTGAGCATTTTTGAATTGCAAGGCTAACTATTTCCTTTGCCTTTCTCTCGCCCTCTTCTTTAGCCTGCGCCTCTATGTTTTTAACCATACCGGCAGCGTCTTTTTTCGCATCGTCAACAAAGGCATCGATAAGTTGCTTTTTTGCCTCTTCTCTACTCATTTGAGCAACCTTTTCAAACTCCTCAATCATCTTGTCGTGTTGAGCGGAAATCTCATCCATCTTTTTATCGAGTTCAATTTCCTTGTTTTTTAAGGCGTTTTGTTGACGAGTAACTTCGTCGTTACGTTTTTGAAGATTTTCCTCTTTTTTATCAAGAGTTTCTTCTTTTTGGTTGAGTCTATTCTCAAGCCTTTGAAGTTCCGCGCGTTTTTCTTTACTATCTCGCTCAAAATCGCTACGGAGTTTTAGCTCCTGTTCTTTAGCTTCTAAAATGGCCTCCTTTTTCAAAGCTTTACTTTCAGCCATTGCTTCGGAAATAAGGCGATCCTTCATTTCCTTATAAGTGCCGTACTTGTTTTTAAAATCCTTCTTCAATAAAACGTAGGTCAATACGAACGCAATAACTGCGCCTGCAATTAGCAAAAGTATCCAACCTAAATCAAAAGTTAAATCAAAAAAACCGTTTAAGAACAGAGAGCTGGAATTTACGTTTAGCATAAATATGCCCTCCTCTTTTTTTATTAACACGTGCTTTCGCACACATTTTCCTATATTAAATAATACAACATTAGTTATACAAAGTCAATACTTTATTAAACTTTTTGCATCTTCTCACGGAAATTTGCCATGATTTTTTCTCTAATTTCTAAGGCAACTTCCTTGTTGTTTTCAAGATAATCCACAGCCTTTTCTCTGCCTTGAGCAATTTTTTCTCCGTTATACGAGAACCACGCTCCACTCTTTTCAAGAACGCCGTAAGTAACGCCAAGGTCAACTAAACAACTACCGTTAGAAATGCCCTTGCCGAAAATTATATCAAACTCTGCCGTCTTAAAGGGAGGCGCAACCTTGTTTTTAACGATTTTCGCCTTAGTATGGTTGCCGTAAGCACCCTCGGTATTTTTAAGTGAATCACCCTTTCTAACGTCAATTCTAACGCTTGCGTAGAATTTAAGCGCTTTACCACCGGCGGTAACTTCGGGGTTACCAAACATAACGCCAACCTTTTCACGAAGTTGGTTGATAAATATAATACAAGTTTTTGATTTGTTGGTTATTGCCGTAAGTTTTCTTAATGCTTGCGACATAAGTCTTGCTTGCAAACCAACGTGAGAATCCCCCATATCCCCCTCTATTTCCGCCTTTGGAGTAAGCGCGGCAACGGAGTCAACTACTATAATATCAACCGCTTTACTTGAAACGAGTGATGCGGTAATATCAAGCGCTTGTTCACCGGTATCGGGTTGAGAAACATAAAGTTCGTCAAGATTAACACCAAGATTTTTAGCATAAACGGGGTCAAGAGCATGCTCTGCGTCAATAAAAGCGGCAATACCTCCTGCTTTTTGAGTTTCTGCAATACAGTGAAGAGCAACGGTAGTTTTACCAGAAGATTCAGGTCCGTAAATTTCGATAATTCTACCTCTTAAAAGTCCTCCAACTCCTATTGCAAGGTCTAATGATAAACAGCCCGTAGGCAAAACCTCAATATTTTCATCTCCTGCGTTTTGACCTAAACGCATGATTGAACCTTTACCGTATTGTTTTTCTATTTGCGCCATAACGCCGTCTAATGCTTTTAATTTGTTTTCATCCATTGTTTTTTCCTCATTATATATAATTAAATTTTTATAATTTTTTCAATTTTTTTATAGCCAAAAACATAGCCTTGTTAACGGCTTTTTCCGTTATTTCCTTTCTTCCCCCCGTCAAGTGCAAACGGTAGGTATGAACACCGTCTCTCATGCCAACGGCAATAAAGCAAAGCCCAACGGGTTTATCGGTATCGTCACTTTTAGGTCCTGCAATTCCAGTTGTAGTTATTGCAATATCACACTCTTCTTCGTTAAGTAGTCCAACAGCCATTTGGTAAGCAACCTTAGAACTTACCGCACCCTCTCTTAAAAGGTCTTCTCTTTTTACTCCAACACGCTTTAACTTGCTCTTGTTTGAATAGCAAACTATTCCCTCGTGAAAGATTTTAGACGCCCCCGGATTTTTAACTATCCTCGAAGCAATCTCACCGGAAGTAAACGATTCGGCAGTAGAAAGCCTTAGATTCTTTAACGTTAAAATATCAAAAAGTCTTTCGGAAAGGGAAACGTCGTATTCAGCGTAAATATCGTCCTTTAGTTCGGCAACAATATATCTAACGGCTTTAGGATTGCCACCCTCAAAGCAATTTTCAAAAACTATATCTATCCTTATATCGCCGTAATTTTCAGAAATAGTGTAAGTAAAGTTACAATCGGAAACTTCTTTCGCCTTTTCTAAAACTTCAATAAGCCTATTTTCATCCCCCATATATTTTAGGGTTATTCTCTTTCTTTTTAGACTGAATTTCTCCTCTAAATATGGTATGAGGTATTTATTTACCATAACGGAGATTTCTTTTAATCCGTTAGGCAAAAGCACTAAGGTTAATTCCTTATCGTCTGCCATAAACCCTTGATAAGCACCGGAAACGTTTGGAATAAGCGTTGCATCCATAGGAATATAAGCGTATTCTTCAGGATACGTTTTGCCCTCCACTGCACAAACAGCGTCTAAAAACCTTTTAGCGTTTTCATTTTCGGCTAAGGGTGAATCGCAAGATAATGCAATTTTTTCCTTTATGCTAAAAGTAACTTCGGGGTTATATATAACTATCAAATTATCGGTGATATCTTTGAGCGTTTCAAGACTTTTAATAAACCCCAAATCGTCGTTAAGAGATAAGATTTCCACTCTATCAATAGGAAAGCCGTTCCCTTGAAATATAGAAAATATTCCGTTTAAGTATTCTCCGTCTGCCTCACCCGTGGGAGAACGAAAATAAATAAGTGCGGTTTTCATTATTTTTCTTCTATAACCTCTTTGTTTTTAACTAAGCACTCTATTCCTGAGTACACGGTTAAGAGTGTGGATATAGCAAGTAAAATAAAGCCAACGAGTTTAAGATAAGGGTTAGCAAAGCCCATAAAAACTAATATCCATACGATAGTAACGTCTGTAAAAAACGTTTTAATCTTGCCCGACTTATCAGCCGCAATAACCTTTCCACTACCCGCAGCAACCAATCTAAATCCAGAAATAATGAGTTCTCTTGCAAGAATAAGCGCAACGAAAATTGCAGGTAAAAATTCGGGGATATTAAATGTGTCAAGTGCAAATGGAGAAATTCCTAAGGGTGGCGCAATCAACAAGATTAACGCAGTTGATACTAACACCTTATCTGCGATAGGGTCTAAAAATTTACCAAACGCAGTAACTAAATTTCTCTTTCTTGCAATCGCACCGTCTAAAAAATCGGTAAAGGACGCAATGGCAAAAATTCCCGCCGAAATAATAAAGTTATATGGCAAAACTTTTAGGTAAAACGCCAAAACGAATAGCGGAATCATAAATATTCTTGATAGTGTTATTTTGTTTGGTAAATTCATCTTATTTCTCCGTAAAGGTCGTAATCAGAGGCCTTAGTAATGGTTACTGTAACGTGTTTTCCGTATTCTACCGGCTCAGATGAAAAGAAATAAATCTTTCCGTCGATATCAGGGGCGTTAAAATACGCTCTTCCATAGTAAACTAACTGATCGTAATCAAACCCCTCTGCTAAAACTTTGAAACTTTTTCCTACTAATTTTTTTAGATTTTTCCTTGAAATCTTTTTTTGGAGTGAATAAAGTTTTTTATATCTCTTCGTTTTAACCGATTGAGGTAAATGGTTTGGCAAATTAAAAGAGGGCGTTTCTTTTTCTCTACTGTACTTAAAAAATCCAGCGTTAGTTAATTGTGCCTTTTCTATAAAATCGCAAAGGTTATTAAAAGCCTCCTCGTCCTCCCCAGGAAATCCGGTAATAAAAGTAGACCTTATCGCTATACCCTTTACCCTTTCTCTTAACGTGTTAATTAGCCTTAAATATTCCTCTTTGCTACCCTTTCTGCCCATAAGTTTTAACACTTTATCGTCTGCGTGTTGAAGTGGAATATCTATGTATCTTATCATTTTTGCGTTAACGGAAAACTCGTGAATAAGTTCTTCGGTAACGTTTTCGGGATAACAGTAAAGTAGCCTTATGCCTTTAACGTTTTTTAGGGCAGATAGTTCTCTTATTAAACCAACTAAATTAGTGGAGGGTTGCAAATCATATCCGTACTTAGTAACGTCTTGCGCAACTAAAATAAGTTCGTTAACCTCTCCTAAACTCTTTGCCTCTTTGATTAAATCTTCTTTTTTTACCGAACGATATTTGCCACGAATTTTAGGAATTAAGCAGTAGGTGCAATGATTATCGCATCCGTCTGCAATTTTAAGATATGCGTAATTATCAGTGGTTAAAACCCTCTCCGTGCAAGGTTCTCCCCTCGGAACGCCAACGGCGTTTACTCGCTCGCCAGCAACAACCCTATCGATTACGGACAAAATCTCACCGTAGTCTGAAACGCCCAAAAATCCGTCAACTTCCGGAAGTTCTAAATAAATATCGTCTATAAACTTTTGAGGAAGACACCCCGTTACTATTATCTTTTTATCTTTACTTTGCTTTTTTAGATCTATTGCAAAAAGAATTTCTTCAATAGCCTCCTTTCTGCTACTTTCTAAAAATGCGCAAGTGTTGATTATAATAACGTTTGCCTCTTCTTCGTCTTTAACCACTTGATATTTAGTTTTTAATATGGCAAGCATTTTTTCCGTGTCCACACGGTTTTTATCGCAACCGAGGGAAATTACGCCCACCTTAATATCAGAAACGTTCATTTTTTATGCCTTAGTAACTATCACCCATTGGTCCAAACCTTTGTTCAAACTCATCTCTTGAAATTAAAACTCTTCTCGCTTTACTGCCTTCGTTTGCCGAAACGAAACCCATTTGTTCCATTTTGTCAACTAAGCCGCCTGCTCTTGCATATCCAATTTGGAATCTTCTTTGTAGTTGAGAAATTGAAACTGCACCAGAAGTCACGGCAAGCCAAAGCGCTTTTAAGAACAATTCGCTAACTTCGCTCTCTCCATCTTCCATCTCGCCACCAACTTCCGTTTCCTCTCTGCCTTGATTGGTAGATTTATCGAGGAAGTTTTTAAGGTCGTCGTCAAAGTAACCCTCGTTGTTTTCCTTGATGTAGTTAACGATGTTAGTAATCTCACGGTCAGATAGATATGCGCCTTGATATCTTTCGCACTCTGCCATTGAAGAGTTTTTGTATAGCATATCGCCGTTGCCTAAAAGTTTTTCCGCTCCTGCCTCACTCAAAATGGTTTGCGAATCGTTAAAGTTCATAACTTTAAGCGCTATTCTTGAGGGTAGGTTGGCTTTAATAGTACCGGTTATTATATCAACTGACGGTCTTTGCGTTGCCAACACTAAGTGAATACCCGCCGCCCTTGCCTTTTGAGCAATAGCACGGATTTTTGCTTCCATATCCTTTTTGCAAGTTTCCATTAAATCGGCAAGCTCGTCGATAACGACAACTATTCTTGGCATTTTTGCAACGGTTGGTCCGGCAATTCTCGTGTTGTACGCCTCGATATCAAAAATTAATTCGGGGCATTCTGCAAACACTTTATATCTTCTTTCCATTTCCACTTGCGCCCAAGAAAGCGCCGCAAGCGCACGCTTAGGCTCTGTGATAATTTCATCTATCATAAGGTGAGGAATATGCTCGTATATTCTAAATCCAACACTCTTGGGGTCAACGAGAATAAGTCTTAATTCCTCTGGACTATAACGCATTAAAAGGGAAACTATCATAACGTTTAGACAAACGCTCTTACCAGAACCTGTTGCGCCTGCAACGAGATAGTGTGGACCTTTTGCAAGGTTATCGGTAATGGCTTTACCAACGATATCTTTACCTATCGCAAAAATAAGTTTACCAGCACTCGTTTTTTCACCGGCAGTTTGTTCTAAAAGTTCCCTTAAACCTACAGACTCTTTAGTCTTGTTAGCAACCTCGATACCTACGGCGTTTTTACCAGGGATAGGTGCTTCAATTCTAACGCCGTCCCTTGAAGAAAGCCTCATTTTGAGGTCGTTATCGTAATTTAACACCCTCTTAACGGAAATCCCAGGTGGCATCATAATTTCGTATCTCGTGATTGTTGGGCCTTGAATATAATCCTTAGGCTCTGCGTTTATATGGAATTCTTCTAACGTTTGCTTGATAATTGCCATACGCTCTTCGTGATTTTCAGAAGGAGCGTCAACGGGCTTTTCACGTTTTTCAAGCAAGTCAAGAGGTGGTTTATTATAAACTCTGTTGATAGGAACGGGTGGCTTTTCGGGTTTTTCTTCCTCTTTAGGTTGGCTTTCTTCTACACTATTAAAAGACGCACGCCTACCCCCTAAGTTAATATTACCGTCAATACCAGCCCTACTCGTAAACGCCGTTCTTTCCTCAGTTTTAGGAGGCGTTATCTCTTCTTTACTTTCCGCTTTATCTTCGTCAAAGAAAATACTTCTTCTCCTATCGGAGAGAGGTAAGTTTGTTGGAGAGGGCGTTTCTTCTTGAATTTCCTCTTGAATTTCAGGAATAGTTTGCTGTGAATTACGTTCAAATCGACCAAGAATATCTTGCGCCTCGGATATTTCACTCTCAGTGGGTTTTTCCTCTACGCTCTCTTGATTAAACGGACGGAAAATTTCTCCGTTAGTTTCAATGCTTTTTCTCTCGCTCTCTATGGCGTTAGCATATTTTTCTGAAAAATCCTCTGCGTGAATTTCTGCCTCCGTCGCCCTACTTTCGTGTTCAAACATAGGAATTTCAGAAGAAGCTGGAATTTTAAAGTCGGATTTTTCCTCTTTTTCTTCATTTTTTACGGGAGGAATCGCCTCCGAAACGGACGTGCCGTAATAAGAATTTTTAATGGTGGCGTCGTAATCAAACTTTGCGGGAGTTTTAATATATTCAATCTTTTTCTTCATTTCGTCGGCATAAGATTCAGTGTAAATTCCCTGCGCACGAGAAACGCCTAAGCCACTTTCGGAAAAATCAATTTTAATTTCCGTTTCGCCTTTTGCAATTTCCTTTTTGCTCTTAAAAGAGAAATCTTCTTCGTTGTTAACGAAAAGTTTTTGGTTTGGCTTTGCCGATTCAAAGGAAATATCGCTTACGGGGTATTCCATTTCCCCAGAAATTTCTATCCCCTCTTCAATTTTGTTTCCCTCAACTGCCGAACTTCTAAATTTTGGAGCAACGACCCTATCTTTTTTATCGTTAACTAAGTGATAAATAAAATAAGCCGAAACACCAGCAATTGATAAACCTATAACGACAGACGCACCCGTAACCGTTAGTAAAGAAACGATCGGATATGCTATTAACCCCATCATAATTCCAGCACCCGACGAGGTTGCAATGCCACCAGCACCGAGAGAATATGAAAGGGATAAATACTCACCGAAAGTTTCCGCCTTGCCGTTCATAGAAATAACGTGAGTTAAAAGGGCGGAAAGAGAGAAAATTAAGGTTATTAAAAGTATATTTTTTCTGCTTACTGGAAGAGTTTTATCAGTAATAAGTTGAACGCCGATAATAAATGCGAAAGCAAGAACGGCGTAAGCAAAATAACCAAAAACTCCAAGCAAGAAAGCGTTAACGTATTGACCGGGAAGAGAAAAAACCTTTTCCCTCGTAATTAAACACACGAGGCATAAGGTAGTAAACAAAACGGTTACCACCCCAAACGTTTCCCTCGTGAAAATTGACGATTTATTATCTTGTTTTTTATTGACGGTTTTATTATCCAAGGTACACCTCTAATAATAT
>JAZSDD010000082.1:0-3715 GCA_045530945.1 Christensenellaceae bacterium | reverse complement strand
GTCCAGTGGACGGTTTGTAGCCAAAGCCGTGAACAAGCTTTGCTTGGAGCCGGCACCTTGGTGACCTTGAGCCACCCAAAGTATTTCTCCATATTGCTTAAGTTTTTATAATATTTAAGTTGTTTTTTAATATGCTCCACTGCTAAGGGTTCCCGAAGCAGGGGGGCGACGCGTTAAGCAAAGCGTCCAGTGGACGGTTTGTAGCCAAAGCCGTGAACAAGCTTTGCTTGGAGCCGGCACCTTGGTGACCTTGAGCCACCCAAAGTATTTCTCCATATTGCTTAAGTTTTTATATAATTAACTTTTCTTACGATATGTTAACACAATTTTGTTCTTTTGTCAAACGATTTATGATAAGCAATAGGGGAATTTATCAAATTATTTATTAAATGAACTTTTTGCTTTAATTGGTTGTTGATTAAATAGTTAATTTATGTTATAATCTATACATTATATATACGTAGGAAAAGTTATGATTAAGATTAAAAAATCATCGGAATTAATGTGGATATTTGGAACGATTTTCGTTGCGCTTGGCGTTTCAATATGTTCTAAGGCAGACCTTGGCGTTTCTATGATAGCTGCGCCCGCATTTATCTTATCAGAAGCACTTTGCAACTTTTGGGGTGGGTTTAGCGTTGGCGTTGTAGAATATATTTTTCAAGGGGTGCTACTTTTAATACTGTGCCTTGTAATTAGAAAATTTCAATGGAAATATCTACTTGCTTTCTTAGTTGCGGTTATATACGGATACACACTTGACCTTTTTTTGTTTATATTTAAGGCTATTTCTTTTAACTCGGTATTTTTGCGCTACGTTATGCTTTTAGTAGGGGACGTTTGCGTTTCTTTTGGTGTGGCTTGTTTTTTTAGAACGTATTTGCCACTGCAAGTGTATGAATTATTCGTTTCTGAAAGTGCAAAATCCTTTAACGCAAACATAAACAAAATTAAATACCTTTTTGACGGAGTTTTGCTAATTATTTCTTTAACATTAGCATTTACCTTGTTTGGAGACGTTAAAACGTTTGACTGGTCAACAATTTGGTATTCAGCATTTCACGCTATCGGGCTTGGAACAATTATTACAACCATAATAAATTCACCCGTAATCGCTTTTATGGGTAAGATTATTGACAAAATTTTTGTTAACGAGCCGTTATTTCCTAAATTTAAGGAATTTTTGGCTTAAGCTTTTGATTTGGTATAGGTTTAATATTTATTAAAGTGATAGAGGGGTTTAACTCTCAAAAATACGTTATTAATCTTGAGAAAAACAAATGGAAAACACTACTATATTAAGCAAGGATTATAAAATATCTATTAATATTTACACGTTAATATGGTCGCTTCTTTTATTAGTTGCCGTGCCTTTTGCATATCTTCATACGAGAGAGAACGTACTATATAATTTCTACCTAATTTTAATTTCTCCCTCAAAACTCGTTACCGACTACTTTAATTTGGGTGGACTTGCCGCATCATTTTTAAATGCAGGGATTTGTGGGTTATTCTGCAACTTAATGGTTGGGGTTTTTAAGTTAAAACCGAAATCTTCAACCCTTGTTGGCTATTTTTTAGTAATAGCGCACTGTTTTTACGGTTTGAATTTTCTAAACATGATGTTGCCGTTTTTCGGCATTATTATATATTGTTTAGTAAGAAAAAAGAAAATTGCAGAGCATTTACATATTGCAATGTTTTCAACGGCACTTGCGCCTTTTATTAGTGATTTCCTTTTTAGATACACCTTACCTGAGGGGGCTTTCGTGTTTGGCTCGGTGCAACTTACATTTGGTGGAGTTGCCCTCGCAATAATATTTTCCATCCTTTCTGCCTTTATAATACCCGCAATTATCCCCGGAACGGAAAAAATGTATAAAGGGTATAATCTTTTTAAGGCAGGGCTTGCAATCGGATTTTTCGGAACTTTTGCCCATGCACTTTTTTATGATACCTTAGGTATTCCGTCACCAGATTCAGTGGTTAGAGATAATCCTATATATAATAATGCGGGCAATTCTTACGAGGCGTTTGTTATAACATTTTTTGCCGTTGCCTTTATTTTAACCCTTGTAATAGGTTTTTTTGGCAACAATAAATCGCTTAAAGGTTACTCTAAGATTTGGAAGTGTAACGGTTGGAAAGATGATTTTTATGACCTTTTTGGTCCGTATTTAACCTACGTTAACGTTGGTATTTATGGAATTGCAATGATAATTTTTCAAACCTTAATATATCTTTTTGCAAAAGGGGCAGGGTTTACCGGACCTACTACGGGAATTATTATAGCGTCGATAACTTTCACGGCTTGTGGTCAAACGGTTAGAAACGTGTGGCCTATTGCCTTAGGTTATATTATAATCGTTTCAGCATCTGCACTAATTTGTTCTCTATTAGGCATGCCTATCGTCTGGGTTGCCTCCTCTCAAGTGTATATAAACGGCTTTGCTTTTGCAACGGGGCTTTGTCCATTTTCCGGTCGTTACGGCTGGAAGATTGGAACTATTGCCGGCATGATTTGCGCCGTTTTATGTATGGTAACCTTGTTTATGCACGACGGTTTCGTGCTATATAACGGTGGCTTGACTTCTGGATTAACTGCAATGATTTTACTTCCGATATTGGAATTTTATAAAGTTAAGGTTAAAGAAAATAGAGATTAGTCTATACAATTATTAATTAGTATCATAAATATAATTAAAAATTAAGACCCTAATTTTGGGTCTTTTTTTTGTGTCAAAAGTTGTAGCGTAGTGCATAGTATGAACAAGTGGAGGTACATATATGACTAAGATTGCAGTATACGCAGGACACGGTGGAAGTGACTTTGGAGCAGTTTCAAATGGACTATATGAAAAGGATTTTGCCCTTGAAGTTTCCAACTATTTAACGGCTGAATTAAGGCGTAGAGGATATGAAGTAATCAACAATAGAACTACTGACGTAGACAGAAATTTAAACTCAGATATTAGGCTTGCTAACCGTGAAAACGTGGATGCGGTTATAGAAATTCATCTCAATTCCAACGCTGGTATTCCCGGCTCAGGAACGGAAACTTACTATAGTGTAACGGGGAAGGGGAGAGACCTTGCGGAGGCTATTAACACCAATTTGGTTGCATTAGGATTTAGAGATAGAGGTATAAAAACTTACCCTAATTTTTTTGGGCAAGACTACCTTGGTATCATACGTTACACAAACGCACCAGCCGTTTTAGTGGAGTTATTTTTTATTAATAACCCATCCGACGTGATGATGTATGACCCCAAAAAAATCGCCTTTGCAATAGCCGATGCAGTGCAGAGTTTATATCCACCAACTACTCTTAGGGACGATAAAATTGCCGATATTCAACGCACCTTAAACGAGCGATATAACGCCGGTTTACTGGTTGACGGCATATACGGACCACGCACAAAAAGGGCGATAATTAAGGGGCTTCAGACAGAACTTAATAGACAGTTTAATGCCGGTTTAGTGGTGGATGGTATCTTTGGAACAAAGACTAAAAATGCCTTGGTTACGGTGCGAAGAGGGGCGAGAGGAAACATAACTTATCTAATCCAAGCGGGGTTATTTTTGCTTGGATACGATCTTCCACTTGATGGTATTTTTGGCTTAATTACCGAGGGGAGAGTAAGAGAATTTCAAACCTTAATGGGACTTCAAGTAGACGGTGTTGCAGGAAGAAATACTCAAAGCGCAACTTTTT
>JAZSDD010000035.1:0-6095 GCA_045530945.1 Christensenellaceae bacterium | reverse complement strand
TTTTAATTTTTCTGCAAAGGGAAAATCAAGTTCAAACCTATCAGCAAGTATTGCAGTAAGATATCCCCCACCGTAATCAAAACTCTTTTGATATAAAATCCCATCGCCTTGAATAAGGGTAAAGCAAGTGCTAATATATCCAACGTCTAAAATCATTGCCGTTTTATCCCTCGTTTCCGCCTCTAACAAAAACATAGCCTCTGCTAAAGAAGAAGAAACAAATTCAACGTGCAATTCCCCACTTCCGTATAAAACGGGCTTAACGTTTTCAATAAAATAGTTAGTGCAAAGAACGAAAGAAAGTTTTCCTTTTAATATTACGCTCTGATTTCCTACGGGGTTTGATAATCTTCTATAATCGTCCAATTCGTAAACGATAGCAGAACGGTTGATTAGAGTATATTTTGACGATGGCAAAACGAACGCCGCGTCAAACAAAAGGTCAACGTCCTCTTCTGTAATTTTTTTCTTTTTAGGAAAGGAAATTTGGCTATCTTTAACTACTACATCGGTAAACGCACCTGGCACGCCAACGTATACCGTATCAACGTCTTTTTGAGAAGAAAATATAAATTCTTTCGCTGTGTATAACGCTCTATTAAGGCTTTCAATACTCAAAAAAGTATTTTCTTGGTATCCTTCGTACTCAATATCTTTTCTTGCCTTAATCAAAAAGGTTCTATTAACACCCCTTTCGCCTATGACAACGGTTATTTTAGAAGAACCTACGTCTATTATCGCACTCTTTTTCTTTTGCATAAAACATCTCCTTAGTTCCTCGTCCAAGTAACTTTAATTTCGCCACTATCTAACATAACTACAAGTATGCGATTAAATGATTTAAGATAGTCAATAGTGCAAGTATCGTAACTCTCAAATGCTTTTATTACCTTTTCAACACCCTTCTCGTCTGCCTTGGTTATCGTAATATCAACGCCAGTGTAGGTTGAAAATATTACGTTTCTATCTTCACCAGCAGATAAATAATTGACAGTGATTTGTTTAATACAATCGGTTAGATTAACCTCTTTCGCCATCATTAAAGCGTTATAAAAGACACCGTCTTTATCCGTAACTATTTTTCTGCCAAGAACAAGTTCTTCGGTAACGGTTATTCCTTGTAAGGTTAGGTTTATCAACTCCCTATCAGAATAAGAACCTTGTCCAACTTTAATAAAAAACCCCTCTTCGTCAAGCAGATATATTTCACCGTTAATATCTATTTTGTAAACGGGAATACGCTCAACTATTTTAAGCGTTAAAAGATTGGGAGTTTTAACCGTTAACTTTTCCACTTTTAAAAGGGGATATTCTTCAATTATTGAATACACTTCCTCCTCTTTGAAAGTTATAACGCTTTTGCCTTTTAAGCTATCAAGTTTAGTTTTTATTTCGTCTACTGAAATCTCTTCCGAAACGGAAAACTCTGCCCTAACTTCGCTTACCGTAAATAAGAGATAGCAAGAGCATATAGCCGAAATAAAAAAGGCAACTGCTATTAAAATTATAGGAATTTTTTTACTGTTCATCGTTTTTCCTTAAGTTTGTTTTAATATATTTGCGCCGAGAGAACGCAACTTATCCTCAAAAAGATAATACCCTCTTTCAACGTGGTGAACTCCGTTCACTTCCGTCCTACCCTCGGCAGATAGCCCCGCCAAAACTAATGCTGCGCCACCCCGTAAATCTTTTGCGTATACTTTTGCGCCCTGAAGTTTTTCAACCCCTTTAATAGTGGCAACGTTTCCGTGTAAGTTTAACCTTGCTCCCATTTTAATAAGTTCCTTAGCATAGCCAAACCTATTATCAAAAACCTTCTCAGTTATGGTTGAAACACCATCTGACAAAGCGGCAAGCACGCAAGTTTGTGGTTGCAGGTCGGTTGGGAATAATGGGTAAGGTCCGGTAACTACGTTAAACGGTTTACGCTCTTTCCCCGATTTTATATATATTATATCATTACTTATAGTAATTTTACAAGTATTATCGCAAAATTTACCGATTAAAGGCAAAAAATTTTGTGCTTTTACCCCTTTAATTTCCATTTCTCCGCCCGTAACGACGGCTGAAAGCAGAAAAGTTCCCGCCTCTATTCTATCTGCAATAGGTTTATATTCTACTCCGTGTAGTTTTTCTACACCCTCTATGACTATGTAATCGTTAAACACTCCTATTCTTGCGCCCATTAGATTTAACATATTGATTAAATCCATAACCTCAGGCTCTTTTGCATAGTTTCTAATTTTGGTTATTCCCTTTGCCTTTACCGAGGCTAAAAGTAAATTTTCCGTTGTTCCAACAGACGGAAATATTAAATTAATATCCGCACCTTTTAATTTATCTACGGCGCACACTATTTCATTTCCGTCGTCAACAACGCTCACCCCTAACCGCTTAATCGCTTCAATGTGCATATCTATAGGTCTTTTTCCAATTTCGCACCCACCGGGATATGATAGTTTAACCTTTCCACACCTCGATAATAGCGAGCCTATCATCAACACGGACGTGCGGAGTTTTTTGGTAAAATCCTCTGTTAATACCTCACAATCTAAATCTTTAGAATTAATAATTAAATCACGGCAAGAAAACTCGGTTTTTACACCGAGTTTTTTTAAAATATCGACCATACCTAAAACGTCTAATATGGGCGGACAAGATTTGATAACCACTTCTTCTTCCGTTAAAATAGAAGAGGCAATTATGGGAAGTAGAGCGTTTTTTGCACTTTCAACCGTAATCGAGCCACTTAATTTTTTCCCACCCTCAATGATATATTTTCCCATAATTTCCCCCAGTGTTTTTTATATAACATATTATGGGAAAAGGCGGTAAAAGGTTAACGCGCTTTTCTTGAAACGTTATACAGCACCCCCATTTCCGTCAAAAATATTATTATAGAAGTGTTTCCACTTGAAACGAGTGGAAGAGAAAGCCCCGTTGGTGGAATACTTCCCGTAACAACCAAGGCGTTGACAACCGTTTGTATGCCAAAAATCATGGTAATTCCAACGGCAAGTAAAAATCCAAAGGTATCTTTTGCTGTTAAAGCAATTTTTAAGCCTCTAAATATTATAAAAGCAAGGAGTAGAAAGAAGAAAACCATACCGATAAAACCTATCTCTTCTCCTATTACTGAAAGGATAAAATCCGATTCTGCAAACGGTAAAAAGGCATACTTTTGCCTTGACTTAAATAGCCCAACGCCAAACCACCCCCCAGAACCTAACGCATACAACGATTGCAAGAGTTGATACCCCTCACCTTTTGGACTTGACCAAGGATCTAAAAAGGCGGATAATCTACTTAATCTATAAGGCTCTGCTAAAATTAGCACCACGGCAAAAAGCACTGCCGGAACTAAAATAATTAGAAAATATTTTATTTTTAGTCCTGCGCAAAACAACATGGTCATCATAAGCGTTGCTACGCATACGGTTATGGACATATTAGGCTCTGCAATAATAAGCGCACAAAGTATAAGCCCGTAAATCATAACGGGCAAACACCCAAAAAGAGTAAAACATTTTTCAGGGTTTTTGCTAACGTAAGTTGCAGAAAATAAAATTAAAGAAAACTTTGCTATTTCAGAAGGTTGCAAGGTGAAAAATCCTAATCCTATCCACCTTTTTGCGCCGTAGTTTTCCACGCCTATTCCTGGGACGAAAACTAAAAGTAATAAAATAGGCGTTATTATGGCTAAAGGAAAATTGAATTTTTTCAATTTTTCATAGTCAAAAAAACAAGAAATGCTCATACAAAACACGCCAAGTATTATTCCAATTACTTGCTTTTTTACAAAGTAAAATTCATCTCCGTAAGTTGCTTTAGCAGAATATCTACTTGCAGAATATATAAAAATTGCACCTAAAATAGCCAAAATAGTTACGGCGATTACAAGAAGATAATCGCCGTGTGTTTTTTCCTTTTTTAATATTAAGTTTTTCATTGCAGTTCACCAACGGTTTTTTTAAACGTTTCGCCCCTTTCTTCATAATTTGTAAAACAATCGAAACTTGCGCACGCCGGCGATAATAAAACACACTCTCCCTCTTTTGCTAGCATAGATGAAATCTTAATAGCAAAGGTAAAATCCGTTGTAACGCTTAAATTTTCATAACCAACTTTTATAGCGCTTTTCCACATATTAAATCGTGACGCACCCGTTAAGACAACGTGTTTAACTAAAGAGGAGGAAATCTCTTCAAAAAGTTTATCGTAATTTTCCCCTTTTTCACTGCCACCAAGAATTAAAACGGTTGGTGATTTCATTGATTTTATTGCGTTAATAGTTGAGGCTGTGTTTGTTGATTTTGAGTCGTTATAATATTTTACGCCGTTAATTTCATTAATTAACTCAATCCTATGTGCAACGCCCTTAAACTCTGAAAGTCCCCTTTCTATAACTTGGTTTTCCACTCCTAATATTTTACAAACTGCAACGGCAAAAAGGGCGTTATAGATATTATGTTCCCCTTGCAAGTTAACCTTGCTAACGTCCATTACTTTTTCGTCGTTATAATAAATTATATCGTCTTTTACGTATGCCCCAATTACCCTTTCTTTTAAGGAAACCCAAACTGTTTTTGCTTTATTTTCAGTAATAAACGACCTGACTTCTATATCGTCGTAATTAAGTACGGAATATTCACTTTCCTTTTGATTTTTAAGTATTCTTTTTTTCAAAAAGGAATAGGTTTGCATGTCAAAATGCCTTTCCAAATGGTCGGGAGAAAGATTTAACACGCAAGCAATATGTGGGCAAAACGCACTAACCGATTCAAGTTGAAAACTTGAAACCTCTGTAACGCACACGGTGTCTTTTTCAATCTCTAATATTTTAGAAGTTACAGGCACTCCGATATTACCTAAGAGCATACTTTTTCTTTTAGATTTATTTAAGATAGCGTCAATTAAACTTACCGTTGTAGTTTTTCCGTTAGTGCCGGTAACTGCAACTATTGGTGGTGTAAAGGATAAAAACGCAAATTCAAGTTCGCCAATTATTCTCTTCCCTAAACTCTTTGCCTTTACCGCCACTTCGTGATTAATAGGCACACCGGGGCTTATAATCACCACGTCTATACTATTTAACGTTTCTTGATCTATGGGAACGGGAGAAACTGTTGCACCTAAAAAGGTTAATTCCTTTATCGCTTCGGTAATTTTGGGGCTTGACTGTTCTTCATAAAGAAGGCATTTCCCTCCGTTATTAATCACGTGCTTACCTGCGAAATATCCGCTTTTAGACACACCTAAAATTAAGAATTTTTGCGTTAAAATATCCATATTTCACCTCACGAATATGATATGACGCAAAGCACCCCCATTATGCAAGTAATTATAGAATAATATAAAGATATTTGTGTTTCAGAAAAACCTTTCAGTTCTAAATGATGGTGAAAAGGTGCCATTAAAAATACTCTCTTTCCTTTTGTAATCTTAAAAAACACCACCTGAATTATAACGCTTAAACTTGATATTAAAAAGCAAACACCTATTATTGGGATAAAAAGAGAATTAGAAGAAAAAATACTAATTGCGCCAATAAAACCACCAAGAGAAAGTGAACCAGTATCCCCCATAAAAACCTTTGCTTTTGGTGCATTAAAAATTAAAAAGCCTAAAATTGCGCCGATTAGTGAAGAACATAAAACGGTTAAACTTTCATACTCCGACTCTTTAACGTAAAGATAGGAAAAATTCCCCCTCTGCACGCAAATTAAAAGCGCTATAAAGATTAAATAAGATATTGAAGTTGACGAGGCTAAAGAATCAATTCCGTCAGTTAAATTAACGCTATTTGTTATAGCAATAAAAATTAGAAAAGCAAACGGAATTATAAAAACACCAAAATCCAATGTTTTTTTAACAAAAGGAATATATACCACAGTTAAACCATTATAGTAGCAAAACAATCCAGAAAGCAAAGCAATTCCCGATTGAAATAAAATTTTTTGATAAGGTTTTAGCCCCTCGTTTTTTATGAACTTTATCTTAATAAAATCATCTAAAAATCCAATCGTTAAATATGCAAGTCCTATTGCTATAACGGCATTTGCAATTTTATTTGAAAACCCACAAAAAATATAATA
>JAZSDD010000080.1:0-9820 GCA_045530945.1 Christensenellaceae bacterium | reverse complement strand
AATTGACCACTAAATTTTTAATTAAATATTGAATAAAAGCACGAAAATCGCCCTTTTTTTTATAGAATTAGAATATACTCTAATATGAAATTTTTTAGAGTGTTTTCATCTGTTTTATTATGCGTTTTTATCGTATTTACAATTACGTTTGGCGTTAATAAAATATCGGAAAAAAAGGACTTAACTGAAAATTTAGGATATAAAGGTATTATCACCGTTTGGCACGTTGATACTTTTGAGGGTGGAAGTGGTTCACGAAAGGCGTTTTTACTTAAAATTGCAAGAAATTTTGAAAAGGTAAACAATGGAGTTTTAGTTTTTGTAATTTCTCATACTCCTTTGAGCGTGCAAGAAAATTTTATAAAAGGCTCATATCCCGATATTATTTCATACGGTGCGGGGGTGGAGGTGGAAAACGTTATATCCTTACCTATTGAAAATTATGCAAGCGGTGGAATTGTTGCCGAAAAAAACCTTGCAATTCCTTGGTGTAGAGGTGGATATTTTTTAATTAAAAATAATGAATTTAATATTAAAAATGTTAATAAAAACGTGTGTTTAGTATCTAACGCGGAATACACTTTGCCTATTTTATCAATCTTAGATAAAAACTACAATTTTAATTTAAAAATAAATACTCAATATAACGCTTACAGTAGCTTTGTTAACGGAGAGGGGGAATATCTACTTGGAACGCAAAGAGATATCGTTAGACTTAATAACAGAGGCTTTAATTACAGTGCTACGCCGTTAAGTGAATTTAACGACCTTTATCAGTACGTTTCAGTAACTTCTACCAATAGTGAAAAGATAGAAAAATCCATTGATTTTATTAACTACCTTTTATCAAAAGAATCGCAACAAAAACTTAATGAAATAGATATGTTTTCTTGTTTTTATAACGTTGAATATGCTGATGAAAAAATGTCACAAATGCAACAAATTAATAATTTTAACACAATTTCAGTGTTTAATAAAAAGGAAAATTTAACCTACTTAAAGGAATTATCCCATCTTGCATATGGTGGCGATATAAGCGCTAATAATAAAATTAAAAACTTTATAATATAGTCTTGTAAAAAATAAAAAAATATAGTAAAATAGTATAAGGAGATATATGGGCGAAAATACCCTTTTAATGGATTCTATATTAAATTCAATGGTTTTTTCTAAGCCTTTAGGAAGTATTTCTTCATTTAAAACGGGTGGTAAAGCATATGCATATTATCAACCTGATTCTTATAAAAATCTATGTGAAATTATTGAATACTGCAATTTCAAAGGTTTGTCTTATAAAATTATAGGAAATTGTACAAATATTTTAGTATCAGACGCAGGGTATAACGGCGTGATAATTTCTCTAAAAAAATTTTCTGATATTAAACTTCTTAAAAGTGGTGAAGTTAAAGTCGGAGCAGGTGTAAATCTTTCTTTATTAATAGATTTTTGCATAAAAAACGGCTTATCTGGGCTTGAATATCTTGCTGGAATACCTGCTACCGTTGGTGGTGCAATCACGATGAACGCCGGTGCTTTCTTATCGTGTATATCAGACCATATTACAGTTGTTGAAACTATAAAAAAGAATAAATTTTATAGAGTTGATAAATCTAATTGTAAATTTTCATATAGAAATAGTAAATTTTTGCACTCTAAAGAAGTTGTTGTTGCTTGTAAATTTTTACTCAATAAAGATAACCCCGAAAACATAAGGAAAAGGGCGTTAGATTGCATAAATAAAAGAAAAACTTTTCAACCTCTTGGAAGAACGTGTGGTTCGGTTTATAAAAACCCCAAAGGGTATCACGCTGGGGAATTGATTGAAAGAGCGCACCTTAAAGGTTATAAAATTGGTGGCGCATCTGTTTCTGAAAAACACGCAAATTTTATCGTTGCAAACGAGGGTTGTACCTCGTTAGACATAAAAAAACTTATTTCATTTATTAAAATGGAAGTTTATAGTAAATTTAACGTAAAACTAAACGAAGAAATAGAATATCTCGGAGATTTTTAATGATACTTACCGCAGACTATCATACGCATACCGTTTTTTCCCATGGAAAAGGAAAGGTGTTAGATAATGCAGAGGTGGCAAAAAGCCTTGCCTTAAAAGAGATTGGGATAACCGACCACGGATTTTCCCATCCCGCTTTTGGTTTGAGAAAAAGAAAAATGCCATCTTTAATCAGTCAATGTAAAAACGCTACTAATGTTACGGGGGTTAACGTTTTAGTCGGCATTGAATCTAATATTATCGGTAATGATGGCACGGTGGATCTTAAAGAAAAAAATTACGATAATTTTGATTTATTTTTGGCTGGAATCCACAAGTTTGTTTTGTATAAATTTGGAACGGCTTTTTCCTTATTTTTACCTAATTTTATTAATTCTACGTTAAAGAAAGTTGAAGTTTCACAATCACTAATAAAAGAAAATACAAAAACTTTTATAAACGTTATTAAACGTAATCCGGTTGACGCTATAACTCATTTAAATTATTGTTGCTACTCTGATGCATTAGAGGTTGCAAAGGTTGCCTCAGACTACGGAACGTATATTGAACTTAATGCAAAAAAGATTCATTTATCTGATGAAGAAATTTCAAATATCGTCGATAAAACTTCCGTTAATTTTATTATAGATTCTGATGCGCATTCTCCTAATAGGGTTGGTGAAATTAGCCTTGTAGAGAGTCTTGTTAACAGGCTTAATATAAGCGAGGATAGAATTCATAATATAAACGGAAAGTTGCCCGAATTTAGATTTAAAAAGTTTAAGGAGAGTTCGGGAAGATGAATTTTGGCGAGACTATAAAAAAAGAAATACTCTCTAAAAAAATTAAAGATAATCATTGTAAAAAGGCTTTTCTTGCGGGAATAATTAGAGGTTCTGGAACTCTTTACGAAAAAGACGGGGAAATACAACTATCTTTTAAGTGTTACGATGAAGAGTCGTCTTATACAATTTCTGAATATTTACAAACTCTTTTTAATTATTCCGTTAGGGAAATTACCGTATCTGAGGATAAACTCAATAAAAAGGACAAGTATGAATTAGTTATTTCTGGTGAAAAAGGGGTGGACCTTTTAACTGAACTTGAAATTTTTACTGAATACGAGGGCGACCTTGCGGTAAACTTTGATTTTTACGGAAAACTTACCGAAAAAGATTGTTGTTTTAAGTCCTTTTTGCGTGGCTTATTTTTATCGTCAGGCGTTTGTCTTGTGCCTGATTCGGGGGAAGTTAGTTCTAAAACGAAATATCATTTAGAATTGGTTTTCTCTCATCCAGAACCCGCTGCAAAAACGAGTGGAATACTTCAAAAAAACGGCATAATGTCTAAGATATTAAGGCGAAAAGATAACTACGTTTTATATCTTAAAAGTGCTGAAAGTATAAAAGACTTTATTGCTTTTATAGGAACTCCCGTTTCCGTATTAAAACTAACCGATTTACTTATAAGTAAAGAACTTATAAACTCAGCAAATCGCAGAATGAATTGCGATTTAAGTAACGTTAATAAGCAAGTCGAAGCGTCTGCAAAACAGTTAGAGGCAATAAAAATAATTGAAGAAAATATCGGATTAAATTCTTTAAAAGATAGCCTAAAACAAACGGCGTTAGCAAGAAAAAATTATTCAGAAGAAACGCTTTTAGAGTTATCTTTAAGACTTAACGTAAGTAAAAGTTGCCTAAATCACAGATTGAGAAAAATAGTAGAAATTGCAAATGAAATCAAGGGGAAAAAGTAATGCCTGAATTCGTACATTTACACGTTCATACAGAGTATAGTCTATTAGACGGCGCAACGAGAATAGACGAAGTGTTTAAGGCTTGCCGTAAAAAAAATATGCACGCCTTAGCCATTACCGATCACGGTAATATGTTCGGCACGCTTTATTTTGCCGAGTGTGCAAAAAAAGCCTATCTAAAAGCGTTGGAGAGTGGCAAAACGGAAGAGGATGCAAAGATGCAACCGATTATAGGTTGCGAACTTTACGTTGCAGAAGATTATAAAAAGCAAGAAAGAGATTACGATCATTTAATTTTACTTTGCAAAAACAAAAAGGGTTATAAAAACCTAATTAAACTTGATTCTATTGCATACGTTGATGGTTTTTATTATAAACCGAGAATAGATTATAAACTCTTAAAGGAACACACTGAGGGCTTAGTGTGTCTTTCTGCGTGCTTGCAAGGAAGAGTTTCAAAAAGATTAGTACAAGGTGATTATCAAGGTGCTGTTGACGCTGCGAAAATGCTTAAAGATATGTTTGGCGAAGATTTCTATATTGAAATTCAAGACCACGGTATGCCAGAGCAAAAGAGAATTAACCCACTTCTAATTAAAATTGCTAAAGAACTTAATATTGGTGTGGTTGCAACTAACGACGTTCACTATATTGAAAAAGAAGATTCGGAAGTTCAAGACGTTGTTGCGTGCATTAGCACCAAATCGACCATTGACGATCCTACGAGATTTAAGATGGATACCGACCAAGCATATTTAAAAACTGCCGAGGAGATGGCTGAATTATTTTCATATATACCAGAGGCAATCTCTAACACCGTAGTTATAGCCGAAAAATGTAACGAAGAGCCCATTTTTGACCTTAACGCTAAATGTGAACCTATAAGAGATAAATCGTTAGTCCCAGGTTATATTCCCGATAATGGACAAACGGCGTACGACTTTTTCAAAGACCTTGCGGAAAAGGGCTTAAAAGAGCGTTATCCCGTTATTACCGACGAGATTAGAGAGCGTTTTGATTACGAATTAAATACTATTCACACGATGGGATACGTTGAGTATTATCTAATCGTTTGGGATTTTATTAACTATGCAAAAAGCGTTGGCATTTCCGTTGGTGCAGGGCGTGGTAGTGGCGTTGGAAGTATAATTGCATACTCTGTTGGTATTACTGACGTTGACCCGTTAAAATACGACCTCGTTTTTGAAAGATTTTTAAATATTGAAAGGGTTAGTATGCCTGACTTTGATATAGACTTTCAAGACGATAGACGTGAAGAAGTCGTTGAATACGTTAGAAGAAAATACGGCGCAGATAGAGTTGCTCAAATAGTTACCTTTGGTACTCTTGCAGGACGTGCTGCTATTAAAGACGTTGGTAGGGTGTTTAGAGTGCCTTATTCTGAAACGGATAAAATTACTAAACTTATGGACGGCAAAGCCTCTATAAGCGAAACTTTTGGTTTTAAGAAAAATAAAGACGGTGAGGACGTTTCCGTTAAGGAATTAAAGGATATGTACCAAACTGACGATACCGTTAAAAAGGTAGTTGATATGGCTATCCGTGTTGAAGATATGCCAAGACAAACGGGTATGCACGCAGCGGGCGTAGTTATTTGTGCTAAACCAATTGCAGACAACGTTCCTTTGCAACGAAACGGTGATGACGTTACCACTCAATTCGATATGAAGGAAGTTGAGCAACTCGGTATGCTCAAAATGGACTTTTTAGGATTGAGAACTTTAACCGACGTTTCTAAGGCAAAGCAATACATTAAAGAGGATTTTGGCGTTGAACTTGACTTCCATAAATTAGGTTACGACGACGAAAACGTTTATAAACTTATAGGTGACGGCGAAACGGACGCAGTGTTCCAGCTTGAAAGTCCCGGTATGAAACGTTTTATGAGAGACTTAAAACCCTCTACTTTTGAAGATATTATCGCAGGAATTTCAATGTATCGTCCAGGACCTATGGATTCGATACCAACTTACGTTAAGTATAAACATAATCCCGAAACGATTAAATACAAACACCCCTTAATCGAGCCTATTTTGAAAAACACATACGGCGTTATGATTTATCAAGAACAAGTAATGCAGATGTGCCAAAGATTAGGTGGATTTTCGCTCGGTCAGTCTGATATCGTTAGACGTGCAATGGGTAAAAAGAACGTCGAAGAAATGGATAGGCAGAAAAAGATTTTTATTGACGGTGGGGTAAGCGATAAGGGTGACCCAATAGTTGGCGCAGTTGCAAACGGCGTTCCAAGGGAAGTTGCTAACGAAGTGTTTGACGAAATGGCAGGTTTTGCTAAATACGCTTTCAATAAATCACACGCCGCAGCATACGCAGTTTTATCCTATCAAACGGCATATCTAAAACGTTATTACCCCGTTGAATTTTTCACTTCAATCTTAAACAATAGATTTGATAAAATTGAGGAAACTTCTAAGTATTTAACCTATTTAAAGACTAAAAATATTGAAGTTCTTCCACCAGATATAAATAAAAGCGTTGCCTTTTTTAAGTGTGAAAACGGTAAAATTCGTTTCGGTTTAGTAGGTCTTAAAAACGTTGGGCTTGGAGTGGTGAACTCGATAGTTGAAGAAAGACAGAAAAACGGTGAATTTACTTCTTTTGCTGATTTTATTAATAGAACGATATCTTTTGGTATTAATAAAAGACTTGTAGAGAGTTTAATTCTTGCCGGTGCATTTGATATTTTCGGCAATACGAGAAAGGCACTTCACAGTGTGTTTGCCGAGTATATGGATAGAATTTCCGAGGCAAACAAGAAGAAAAACTCTTTCCAAATTAGTCTTTTCGGCACTATATTAAAAGAGGACGAAGGTTTAGAACTTGAAATACCAAACACCTCTGAATATTCTTCAAAAGAAAAACTTATAATGGAAAAAACCGTGCTTGGAGTTTATCTTTCGGGGCATCCTTTATCCGACTATAAATCACAATTTGACAAGTATACGTTTAACACGAGCGTGCTTGATTATTTTGTTGAGGACGACGATCATAATAAAACTTATACGGAAATTAAAGATGGTGACCACGTTGTGATGGGAGGAATAATCTCAGAATATAAAAACCTTTCAACGAGAGGTGGTTCAACTATGACCTTTGCCAAGGTTGAAGATATTTACGGTCAAATTGAGGTTATAGTTTTCCCAAAAGTGTACGATAAGGCGAGAGCAGTTATTAATAATGAAGAAATCGTTAAAGTAACTGGTAAAATTCAGATTAAAGACGGAGTTGCTCAAATTATTGCTGAAATTCTTGAAAAAATCGATATTAAAGAAGAAACGCAAGAGCCTCAAGAAAAATTATTTTTAGGGTTAATCGTTGATAAACTCGTGGAAGATAGGGTAGACGATATTTTAGATCTTTTATCAGATTATCCTGGAGATGTTCCCGTTATTCTTGCCATTAAGGATAAAAAATATAACGCAAACTGTTCCGTTCGTTGGTGCGAAGGGTTAAAGAGCGAGCTAAAGAATTATTTTCAAGAAAAAGATATGATTTTATTTAAAAAAAAGGTTTAATATCTAATTAAATTATTTGCTTAATTTTTTAAGTAATGATAAAATATTTAAGATAGTATAAACTAATGAGTTTATTGGAGACTAATTATGATGAGAATTGCGGTTTTAACCAGTGGTGGAGACGCTCCCGGTATGAACGCTTGTTTAAGAGCAGTCGTTCGTACGGCTCTTAACAATAACATAGATATTTATGGGGTTGAAAGAGGTTATGCTGGTCTTGTAGAGGGTAACATTACGAGGCTTGGCACTCGCTCCGTTTCTGATATGATACATAAAGGTGGCACGTTTTTAAAAACTGCAAGATGCCCTGAGTTTAAGGATATTGAAACTCAAAAACAAGCAGTTGAAACGCTTGCCGCTTACGGTATTGAGGGCTTAGTTGTTATTGGTGGTGACGGTACTTTTAGAGGAGCAAAAGACCTTTTCGACAATTTTGGTATTAAGGTGATTGGTATACCTGGGACTATTGATAACGACCTTGCTTATACCGATTATACCGTTGGCTTCGACACTGCTGTAAACACCGTTTTATGGGCTATAAACAACCTTAGAGACACTATGCACTCTCATGATAGAGTATGTTTATTAGAGGTTATGGGGCGTCATTGTGGAGATATTGCTCTTTATGCTGGTGTTGCTGGTGGTGCAGAGTACGTTTTAGTGCCTGAAATACCATACGATTTAGATGAAATTGCCTCAAAGATTAAAAAGAGTTATAAAAGAGGTAAAACCTCTAATATGATAATTCTTGCAGAGGGCGCAGGAAATAGAGATGAAATTGCAGCATACGTTCACGAAAAGAGTGGAATCGGTGTAAAGGTAACCAACTTTGGATATATTCAACGTGGTGGCTCTCCAAATATGCAAGACAGAATTTTGGCTGCAAGATTTGGTTATAAAGCGGTTGAACTTTTAAGGGACGGTGCAGATAGTTGCGCAATAGGTATTAGAGATAATAAAGTTATAACCGTTCCGTTTAGTGAAATTAATAATAGGGTTAGACCTTTTGATAAAGATTTGTATGAAATTGCTCACGTATTGAGCTTATAATAAACAAGGAGAACACGAAATGAAGAATTTAAAAGGCGCATTAATTTTTGCTCAATCTGGTGGACCTACTTCAGTTATTAACGCAAGTGCCGCTGGCGTATTTTTAGAAGGTTTAGCATCACCTCAAATCACTGCCGTTTACGGTGCAGTTCACGGAATTAGAGGAATATTAAACGAAGAAATGTATGATATTTCAAAAGAGGACGAGAAGGAACTTTTATTATTAAAAAACACTCCTTCATCTGCTCTTGGCTCAGTTAGATATAAACTTAAAGACGCATCTGTTGACGAAACTGATTATAAGAGATTGCTTGAAGTTTTCAAAAAGTATGACGTTAGATATTTCTTCTATAACGGTGGAAACGACAGTATGGATACTTGTAACAAGATAAGCAAGTATATGGCTAAATCGGGTTACGAAATTAACGTTATCGGCGTTCCTAAAACTATTGATAACGACCTTTTTGGTACTGACCACTGCCCAGGTTTTGCATCTGCAGCAAAATATATTGCAACCTCTATTATGGAAATTAACTTAGATGCAAAAGTTTACGATACTCCTATGGTTTGCATTATCGAGGCTATGGGAAGAAACGCTGGTTGGCTTACGGCTTCTGCCGCTCTTGCAAATTACAAGGGATTAGGCGCAAATCTTATTTACCTTCCTGAAATTGATTTTGACGTTGATAAGTTCGTTTGTGACGTTAAAAGAGTTTGTGCAGAGAATAATAATAAGTGTATCGTATGTGTGTCTGAAGGCGTTCACGATAAATCGGGAAAACTTATTACCGAAGTTTTAGGTCAAACGGGTGCAAGAGATAGTTTTGGTCACGCACAACTTGGTGGCCTTGCAGCAAGCCTTGCAAATATTATTAAAAATGAAACGGGCTTTAAAACGAGAGCAGTTGAACTTTCTTTAATGCAAAGATGTGCAGCACACTGTGCAAGTAAGGTTGATATTGAAGAAACTTTCGAGGCAGGTAAGCAAGCAGTTAGAGCAGCAGTTAACGGTGAAACTGATAAAATGGTTTGCTATGCAAGGGCAGAGGGTGAAGAGTATAAATGCGAATATAAATTATTACCTTTAGAACTTGCTGCAAACACCGAAAAAACTGTTCCATTAGAATGGATAACTGATAACGGAACGGGCATTTCAGAAGAGTTCGTTAAATATGCACTTCCTTTAATTCAAGGTGAGCCTGATATGTTAAAAGAGGACGGACTTCCAAGATTTGCAAAACTTAAAAAGATTTTAGTTGAAAAGAAATAAAACAAAAAAACTACTTTTGAATTTCAAAAGTAGTTTTTTTATGTGTATTTTTATTTATTCAATTTGGTTTTTACTCATTTTTATCCAACTATAAAAACCATATAAATCATTTATGAAAAAGATAATAAAACAATAGTCCAACTAAAACATAAAGTCTTATTTGGACTATTTGGTGCGAGCAAAGGGACTTG
>JAZSDD010000058.1:0-13641 GCA_045530945.1 Christensenellaceae bacterium | reverse complement strand
ATTCCTTTCCCTCGGAATTTCTCTCGATATTCTTTTCAAAAATCTTGTTGTCTTTCCAAAACTTTAATACTTCTTTTTCTCTGTCAAGAAAGTTTAGCGACGTGTCAACTTTTTTATACATATGTTTTCTCCCATAGTTCGCCTATTATATAATATTAACTTAAATATTATAATTTAATTTGTTTCATTTGTAAAGTTAATTTTTACCTTTTTTGAATTTAACTTAAAATTTACTTGATTTTAATTTGTTTTTTGAGTAAAATATTATTACCGTGCTATGCGGGGAGTTAGCGATGCCCTGTTATCCGCAATTCGCTTAGCGGAGCAGAATGCTTTCAAGAGGCTTACGTGGTGGGAGGCTGTGCCTTATAAGGGACGTTGATATTAAGGTCTTATGCAACGTACCACCGCGAACCGTGTCAGAGCAGGAATGCAGCAGCACTAAACGGACCGGTCCGTGTGCCATAAGGTAGCTTTAAAGGAGTTACCTGTAAGGTTAACGCTCCGGCTTCGTATTCCAATTAAAGATGCACGGTTTTTTGATTAAAAAAGGACTTTTCAGTTTGAAAAGTCCTTTTCATTTTTACAATATCTTTTTATACTTTTTCAGGCTCAGCGTATTCAACGCCAAAGGTGTCAACACTAACCTTTTCCATAATTACAGGTTCAAATGGATTATCGTAATAATCAGTTCTAACCGTTGCAATTTTATCAACAACGTCTTGCCCTTCAATAACCTTTCCAAAAGATGCGTACTGTCCGTCTAAGTGAGGTGATTTTTCGTGCATTATAAAAAATTGAGAGCCGGCAGAGTTAGGCATCATTGATCTTGCCATAGATAAAACGCCTTTATCGTGCTTTAAGGTGTTATTAAATCCGTTTGCTAAAAACTCTCCTTTTATTGAATAGTTAGGTCCACCCGTACCGTTACCTTTAGGGCAACCACCTTGTATCATAAATCCTTCAATTACTCTATGAAAAGTTAAACCATTGTAAAAACCACTTTTTACTAAGTAAATAAAATTGTTAACGGTGTTTTTAGCAATTTCGGGATAAAGTTCTGCCTTAATTACACCCATATCTTTTATTTCAAAAGTTACTATTGGATTTTTGTTTTCCATAAAATTATCTCCTAAAATTCATTTAGATTATAATAACATAAAACTGTAAAGTTATCAAACGAATTATTAAATAATAATCAAAAATTTCACAAAAATTAAAAAATATCCTCGCCAGTTTTGACGAGGATTTTTGGTGGAGATGCGGAGACTTGCACTCCGGTCTTGAACGCTTTAACAAAGCTTTCTACATACTTATCCGACGGTTAATCTCGTTAAAATAACGGTCATCGGATACCAATATTTTAACATAACAACTAAAATCCACGATGCCACCGCTGTCAAAACGGCAACGCAGTTCCCCGTCTAATTGACGCCTATTCCCTTTCCAACGGGAGAGAAAGGAAAAGACGTACGCAAAAATTAAGCAGCGTAAGCTAAATCAGTTTTAGCATTTAAATTTAGGTTTCCTTTTTAACGAAGCAGGATCTTCGGTATGCTTACACTTTATCTCGGTCGCCCAATCGAATCTGGAACATCCCCATAAAGAACGGCTTTTTTGCCGTCCATATTAAATTATTTAAATTTTATCAATGTCATAAGGTGTACTTTGATATACGTAGTGATTAAGCCAATTCATATAGATAAGATTTGCAGTAGACACCCAGCACATCTTAATCTCTCCATCCTTGCCGTTCACGTAGTAATTTTCGGGAGGATCAATTGGAAGTCCTCTTTCTAAATCCCTCTTATATTCGAGTTCTAAGGTGTTTCTATCGTATTCTGCGTGACCGGTGATGAATATAAATTTATTATCCTTACTTCTAATTATTCCCGCACCAGCTTCCTTTGAAGATGCAATCAAAACTAAATCGGCACATTTTTTTATGTCCTTTTCATAAACGGTGGTGTGCCTTGAATGTGGCATAAAAAACCTATCGTCAGTACCCTTTAACAATCTTTCGTAGTTTACTAACTTTTTATGCTTGTAAACACCAAAAAGTTTCTTATCAAGTAAATGCTTTTCAATACCGTAAAAATAATGAAGTGCCGCTTGCGCTCCCCAACATATAAACAAGGTACTCGTTACGTTGGTTTTTGCAAAATCAAATATTTCTTTAAGTTCGTTCCAATATTTAACCTCTTCAAAATCCATTTCTTCAACGGGCGCACCAGTGATAATCATACCGTCAAACTTTCTGTTTTTAACCTCTGAAAAAGGCTTATAAAAGCGTTGAAGATGTTCAAGTGAAGTGTTTTTCCCAACGTAAGTTTCCGTTGAAATTAAAGTGATATTTACTTGCAATGGAGAGTTACTAAGTAGCCTCATAAGTTGAGTTTCAGTAACGATTTTAGTAGGCATTAAGTTGATTATGGCAATCTCAAGTGGTCTTATATCTTGACTCATTGCTCTTTTATCGTTCATAACGAAAATATTTTCCGATTGCAATATTTTTGTTGCTGGAATATCTTTTGGTACGATTATCGGCATAATCAACCCTCCTTTTTCTAAATTTTATATTTTTTCTAATGCTTGCGCTAAATCTTCAATTAAATCTTCGGCGTTTTCAATACCACAAGAATATCTAATTAAAGTAGGCGTAATTCCACACGCTTCAAGTTGAGCGTCGTTCATTTGTCTATGTGTAGCGTTTGCAGGGTGTAAACAACAAGTTCTCGCGTCTGCCACGTGCGTTTCGATAGCGGCAACCTTAAGATTTTTCATTAAAGTTTCAGCGTCTTTTCTATCACCTTTAACAGCAAAACTTAAAACACCACAAGAGCCGTTTGGTAAGTATTTTTTACCAAGTTCATAATATTTATCGCCCTCTAACCCACAGTATCTAACCCAATCAATTTTTGGATGATTTTTTAAGAAGGTTGCAACGGCAAGTCCGTTTTCACAATGACGTTTCATTCTAACGTGTAAACTTTCTAAACCTAAGTTGATATAAAAAGCGTTTTGTGGCGATTGAATTGAGCCAAAATCTCTCATAAGTTGCGCAGTAGCCTTAGTAATAAATGCGCCACCAAGTCCAAATTTTTCCACGTAAGTAACACCGTGATAACTATCGTCTGGAGTTGTTAGACCGGGGAATTTATCTGCGTGCTTTTTCCAATCAAACTTTCCTGAATCAATGATTGCGCCACCAACAGAAACGCCGTGTCCGTCAATATATTTTGTAGTAGAGTGTGTAACTATATCTGCGCCCCACTCGATAGGTCTGCAATTAACTGGCGTTGCAAAAGTGTTGTCTATAATAAGCGGAACACCATGTTTATGAGCAACTTTTGCAAATAATTCTATATCTAAAACGGAACAAGCAGGGTTTGCAATAGTTTCACCGAAAACTGCTTTTGTATTTGTACGGAAAGCCTTATCGAGTTCTTCTTCCGTGGCATCGGGCGAAACGAAGGTAAATTCAATACCCATTTTCTTCATAGTAACTTCAAAAAGGTTGAAAGTTCCACCGTAAATTGCGGCAGAAGATACAACGTGATCACCACAGTTTGCTATATTAAACACTGAATAGAAATTTGCCGCTTGACCAGATGAAGTCAACATTGCGGCACTTCCTCCCTCCAATTCACAAAGTTTACCAGCAACGTAATCGTTAGTTGGGTTTTGTAATCTTGTATAGAAATAACCTGATGCCTCAAGGTCAAATAACTTACCCATATCTTCGCTCGTGTCGTATTTAAACGTTGTACTTTGAATAATGGGTATTTGGCGGGGTTCTCCGTTAGTTGGCGTGTAACCACCTTGAACGCATATTGTTTCTATCTTCTTTTTATCAGACATAATTAATCTCCTTTTCATAAGTAAATTACTTATAATTTTTAATTTCACGCTCTTTATAGCGATTTAAGTCTTTTTCCATTTTATCACGTTTCTTGTCGTAGGTATGTTTACCTTGGCAAACGCCTAATTCCATCTTAATTAAGGCGTTCTTAAAGTACAATCTAAGTGGAACAAGGGTTAATCCTTTTTGCTCTACCCTTTGTGATAGTTTAAGTATTTCCCCTTTTTTAAGAAGCAATTTTCTATCCCTTTTTGAATCCCTACTGTTAAACGCACCCGACTTGTCGTACACCGGAATATGCATATTTTTTATATACATTTCACCACGATAAACAGAGCAGAAACTATCTTTTAGATTACAAGAGCCTTTTCTAAGAGATTTAACCTCAGCCCCCTCTAAAACGATACCTGCCTCTATTTTATCAAGTATAAAATATTCGTGTGATGCTACACGGTTTGTTGAAATATTTTTTTCTTCCATATTTGCTTATAATATTGTACTACCTTTTTTACTTTTTTGCAATAGTAAAACGCACTAAAGTAAAATAAATTCTGCTCTTTTATCCGTTAAATCAACACCCGACACCATAATTTTCACCTTTTGCCCTAATTTATAAGTTATATTTCCGTTTGAGAGTGAAAATTTGTTTTTGTCATACTGATAATTCTTACCCGGAAGAGTTTCCACTTTAACCAATCCCTCAATGCAGTTTTCAAGTTCTATAAATATTCCAAAACTTGTAACACCACTTATCACTCCGTCAAACTCTTCTCCCTCATAATCGCTAATATATAAAAGTTTATAATAATCGTCAACTGCCAATTCTGCATCTTTTGCAATTTTTTCTCTTTCAGATGATTTTACAGAGGATTCATAACTATAATCTGAAAATTTTTCTTCTAAACCCTTTATACCATTTTTTAAGAAATATTTAATTATTCTATGAATAGCAAGGTCTGGATATCTTCTAATAGGAGAAGTGAAATGACAATAGAATTTTTCCGATAATCCAAAATGCCCCTCACAAGTTGGCGTGTACTTTGCCTTTTGCATTGAACGGAGCATAACCCTATTAACTAAGGGAGCAATGTTTTCGTTTACGTTATTTAGTATTGCTTGAAAATCCTTAGAAAAAACCTCGTCTTTTCTTCTTTTATACCTAACACCTAATCCCTCCAAAAATGCATAGAAATCATCCAATCTTTCTTCCGTTGGTTTTCCGTGCGTTCTATATACGAAAGGTATTTCAAGATAATAAAAGTATTCTGCTATTGTTACGTTAGTTAAAATCATAAATTCTTCTATAATTCTATGTGATTTTAACCTTTTTGCAAGTTCTATTTTAATTTCGCCGTTAGTTACTGCAATTGAACTTTCCTTAATATCTAAATCTATACTACCCCTTTCTTCTCGCTTTTTTATCAAAATATCGGTAAGTTCGTCCATTAGTTTTAGTGAGGAAAGCAACTTTTTATCCACACACTTAATCTTTCCATCTAAAACTTCTTGAACAAAGTTATAAGTAAGCCTATATTTACTATTTATAACTGACGAAACGATTTCAGAATCTACAACTTCACCTTTAAGATTAATTTTCATTACGCAAGAAAGAGTAAGTCTATCTTCATTTGGTCTTAAAGAACACAAATCGTTACAAAGTCTTTCAGGTAACATTGGAATAACGCTTTCGGGAAAATACACGCTCGTGCCTCTATTAAACGCCTCGGCATCAATAAAGCCACCCTCTTTTACGTAATGTGAAACGTCTGCAATATGAACGCCTAAATAGAAAAAGTCCTTTTCCTTTCTAATAGATACTGCATCGTCAAAGTCCTTAGCCGTCTCCCCGTCAATAGTAAAGATTAAATCATCTCTAAAATCCTTGCGATTTTTTATTTCTTCGTTAGAAATTTCACCTATTAAATTATTAGTGTCACGTATAACGTTTTCTGAAAAACGTTCTGGTAATTTATAAGAATAAATTATGCTTTTAAGTTCTGCCGTTTTTTCAAATTGCTTGCCTAAGATTTTAACAATTTGAGCCTCTGGGCATTTACCTTTTGGGTATGCTAAAATTTTGCAAACCACCTTATCACGATTTTTTGCCCTTAGTCCACTACCTTGTGGAATATAAATATCGGTAAAAAATTTATCGTCGTCTGGAGTGACGAATCCACCGTTTCGTGATTGACTATAAGTACCAACGACTTCCTTTACACCACGATTAATAACTTTTAACACTCTTGCAGTAGTTCTCTCACCCACTCCAAAAGTGGTTTCTGCAAGAACGGTATCGCCGTGCATTGCACCCCTTAAATCACAATGTGGAATAAAATAATCGATACCACTATCGTCTAACGGCATTAAAAATGCGTATCCCCTGCGATTACCTTGAATTTTTCCTTCTATAACTTCTCTTTTCATAATCAAAAAAAAGGTTCCGCCTCTTAAAGACAGAACCTGAAAATTTTAACAAAGATTAAGCGAGTGATGCAATCACCATAAATACAATACACAAAACGCCAAAAACGATACCGCTGATAACGGTTAAAACTTTCATTTTATGTTCAAAGGTTTTGCTTTTATTTTTTGTTAAAAAAGTTTCACTCTGTCCGCCAAGCGCACTAACACCCGATGAATTTCCGGGTTGAAACATGACAACAAGTATAATAAAAATTGCACAAACAAACATTACTGCAAGCAAGATGTATTGAATCCAACCATACCAAGCAGTCCAAAAAGCGTTTGATGCAAGCATATTTAATACGTTCATAATTATCTCCTTAAACGTGAAAAATCATTCATTGTTATGAATTATAACACAGAAAACTGTTTTTCACAACTATTTTTAACACTATTTTTTATTTGAGAAGAGATTTTCCCGTCATTTCCTCTGGAATCGATAAATTCATCATAGAAAGGAAGGTGGGCGCAACGTCGCAAAGTTTACCACCGTCTAACAATTCTCTTCCCTTAAACTCCTTACCAACAACGATAAAAGGAACGAGGTTTGTAGTATGCGCAGTAAATGGTTTTCCACTTTCATCTGACATTTTATCTGCGTTTCCGTGATCAGCAGTAATGATTGCATTGCCTCCAACGGATAAAATCTTATCTATTACCTTACCAACGCACTCGTCTACCGTTTTAACCGTTTTTACGGTTGCATCAAACACACCCGTGTGTCCAACCATATCACAGTTAGCAAAGTTTAATATAACTACGTCGTATATTCCCTCTTCAATCTTTTCGATAACCTTTTCGGTAACTTCATAAGCACTCATTTCCGGTTTAAGGTCGTACGTTGCCACCTTAGGTGATGAAATTAACACTCTATCTTCATTTTTATTTGGAGTTTCTTCACCACCGTTAAAGAAGAAAGTTACGTGAGCGTATTTTTCCGTTTCAGCAATTCTAAGTTGCTTTAATCCAAGCGACGCAATATATTCACCAAGAGTATTTTTTAACGATTGTGGCTTGAAAGCAATTCTTACGTTAGTTAAAGAATCGTCGTATCTCGTAAAGCAAACGTAAACGGGGTTAATAAAGCCCGTTTTTCTTTCAAAACCGTCAAATTCCTTTTCGCTCATTGCTCTGGTAATTTGTCTTGCTCTATCAGGACGGAAGTTGAAGAAAATTATACCGTCCCCCTCTTCAATGAGAGCAACGTTTTTACCGTTTTTAACAACGCTCGCAGGAATAACAAATTCATCGGTTACGTTAGCAAGATAAGAATTTCTAACGTATTCTTCAGGGTTTGAAGTAGTTTCTCCAATACCAGCCGTCATCATATCGTAAGCCTTTTTAACCCTTTCCCAACGATTATCTCTATCCATAACGTAATATCTTCCACCAACGGAAGCAATCTCACCAAAAGATAATTGGTCAAGTTTTTCTTGCAACGTTTTAATAAAATCCGCACCACTTGTTGGCGAAACGTCTCTACCGTCTAAAAAGCAATGAATATAAACATTATCAAGCCCTTGTTTTTTAGCAAGTTCAACTAAAGCGTAAACGTGAGAAATGTGGCTGTGAACACCACCATCAGATAAAAGCCCGTAAATGTGAAGTTTTTTGCCCGTTTTTTTAACCTTATCACAAACGTAGAGAAATTCTTCGTTATTAAAGAAATCCCCGTCTTTAATAGACTTGGTAATTCTGGTAAGTTCTTGATACACGATACGGCCAGCGCCCATATTAAGATGACCTACCTCAGAGTTACCCATTTGTCCGTCGGGCAAACCAACGTCCATTCCACTTGCTCCAATTAAGGTTGACGGATATTTTTGCATTAATTCTTTAACGACCTTGCTGTCTGCGTGGAATATTGCATTACCCTCTTTAGTGGCGTTAATTCCGTAACCGTCCATTATAATAATACAATTGGGTTTTTTCATAGAAAAACACTCCCTTTTTATATGTTATTATCAAAAGTTAAGGCAAGTATTTCTCTTGCCTCAACCAATATTTTATTTAGCCTTTATAATTTACAATACCTGCAAAATCTTCTGCTTTTAAGGCTGCACCGCCAATCAAACCACCGTCTATATTTCTCATAGCCATAAGTTCTTTAGCGTTAGAAGGTTTCATACTTCCACCATATTGAATACGAAGTGATTTAGCAACTTCATTACCCCAAGTCTTTTTAACTAAACTTCTGATAAATCCTATGGTTTTATTAGCATCTTCTGCCGTTGCAGTTTTGCCAGTACCTATAGCCCATACGGGTTCGTAAGCGATAACGATATTTTCAAAATCCTCAGCGTTTAATCCCTTAAACCCTTCTAAAACTTGTTTTTTCAATACTTTTTTCGTTCTGTTCTTTTCTCTTTCAACAAGAGTTTCACCAACACAAACGATGGGTTTTAAGTCCTTTTTAAGCGCTTGAACTAACCTTGCGTTTACACTCTCGTCCGTCTCGCCGAAATACTGTCTTCTCTCACTGTGTCCAATAATTACGTATTCAACGCCTATTTCCTTTAACATATCTGCGGAAATTTCACCTGTAAAAGCACCTGTATCTGCCCAAGCAACATTTTCTGCACCAAGTTTAATCTTACTGCCTTTAATTGCTTCTGCAACTGCCCAAAGATCGGTGTAAGGAACACATACAACTACTTCGGGTTTCGACTTAGCAACGAGAGGTTTTAACTCGTTAATAAGTTCTACTGCCTCTTTAGCCGTTTTGTTCATCTTCCAGTTTCCTGCGATAATTGGTTTTCTCATAATTTGGGTCTCCTCTTTTTGTATATTTATCGTTTTTAATATTTAGTTTTATTATTTGTCGTTTAAGCATTCAATACCAGGAAGTTTTTTACCCTCGAATAATTCAAGAGATGCACCACCACCGGTTGAAATATGCGTCATTTTATCAGCAAAGCCAAGGTTTGTTACAGCTGCAGCAGAATCACCACCACCGATAATAGTAGTAGCGTCAGTTTCAGCAAGTGCTTTTGCTACTGAAATAGTACCGTTTGCAAAGCATGGGTTTTCAGAAACACCCATAGGTCCGTTCCAAATAACAGTTTTTGCACTCTTTACGGCACTAGCATACTTTTCAGCAGTCTTAGGTCCGATATCAAGAGGTTCTTTGTCGGTAGGAATAGAATCTATGTCGTAAGTAAAAGTGTCAACTATAGCGTCGATAGGATTTGGGAATTCTTTTGCAGTTACAACGTCTACTGGGAGATAAAGTTGCTTACCTAAAGATTCAGCCTTTTTCATCATCTCATTACAGTAATCGATTTTTTCGTTATCAACGAGAGCGTTTCCAACTTCGTATCCTTTAGCCTTTAAGAAGGTGTACGCCATACCACCACCGATAATAAGCGTATCACATTTTTCAAGAAGATTATCTATAACTTTAAGTTTATCGGCAACCTTTGCACCACCTAAAATAGCAACGAAAGGACGAACGGGATTTTCTAAAGCGTTTGCCATAACTGAAAGTTCCTTTTCAATCAAGAAACCACAAACGGCAGTCTTTACAAAGCCGTATTCAACGATTGCTGCGGTAGTTGCGTGTGAACGGTGCGCAGTACCAAACGCGTCGTTCACGTAAATATCACAGTATGAAGCAAGTTTTTTGCAAAGCGCCTCATCTCTCTTTTCTTCACCCGCCTCGAAACGAGTGTTTTCAAGCAATACAACCTCTCCCTCTTTAACTTCTGCAACAGCTTTATCTGCAGATGCGCCTACAACGTCCTCAGCAAAAACAACAGGCTTGCCAAGTTTTTCAGAAAGTCTTTCGGCTACTGGACGAAGAGTAAACTTTTCCTTGTCTTTAAGCGCCTTTTTAAGATATTCTGCTTTAGCAGTTTCTCTTTCACTTTCAGGAAGAGCCTCTATAGCCTTTTTCTCTTTCTTGGTAAGACCAAAGCCCTCGGTAAAAATATTGTGGGGCTTGCCCATATGTGAGCAAAGAATAACTTTCGCGCCGTTATCTACGAGATATTTAATAGTGGGAAGTGCGCCGTTAATACGAGTTTCATCGGTAATAACACCATTTTTCATAGGAACGTTAAAGTCCACTCTAACAAGGCATTTCTTACCCTTTACGTCTACGTCTTTAATTGACATTTTGTTCATAACAAAAATCCTCCGATAAGATATATGTATTAAATAAATTATTTCTATTTTTTATACCCATAAAAGTATATAAAAAAAACTGCCGTTTGTCAAGAATAAAAACGGCAGAATAGTTTTATAATTTCTATTTTTTATTGATTTTTCACTTCTTTTTGGCTCTCGGAATATTTTTCGCAATATTTCTCGTACTTTTTTATACTAAACGCAACGTTATAAATATGGTCAGCCACACGTTCTAAATTTGAAATGGTTTGCAAATAAGTAGACCCTGAACGCGCGTTACATAGCCCTTTTTTAAGCCTATCAATATGCATATCACCAAGAGCGTCAGTTATATCGTCTATCTCTTCTTCAACCTTATAAACGTCACTTAAAAGATTTAAATTTCTATCATTAAACGCTTTAATAGAAAGGTCGAAAAGATTGTTAATTTTACCCCTCATATCTTGTAATTCTTTTATAGCGTCCTCAGAAAGTTTAACCTCTTCTTCAATAAGTTTTACGGCATATTCCATTATGTTTTCAGCATAATCGCCCACCCTTTCAAGATCTGATACAACGTGATAATATGACGCAATCTTCCCATCGTCAGTAATAGACAAATCCTTACCCATAAGTTTAGTGATATATGCGGTTATTGCCTTGTTTAAATAGTTTAATTTCTCTTCGTTAACTTTAACTTTTTCTTGTTTGTCGGTGTTTGAATTAAATAACATATCGAGAGTTAAATTAAGATTTTCTTTTGCAAGGCTTGACATATCTACGATTTCAAGTTTAACCCTACTAACTGCAACCGCAGGAGTTGCCAACATAAGATCGTCAACGTAAGAAAGTTTAAACTTCTCTTCACTATCTTTTCTCTTTTCCGGAATTATAGTAGAAACAAACCTAACTAAAATACTTGTAAAAGGTAATAAAATGATTGTCGATGCAACGTTAAATAACGTATGGAAAATGGCAAGTTGTCTACCAACGTCAGAAGATAAAATGACAAAGAAATTAGTTATCTCCCCACTAAAAATCCAAAGTGGAGCAATAAAAATTAAGCAACCAATGGTGTTAAAGGTTAAGTGCACCATAGCCGTTCTCTTAGCGTTTGTCGAAGTACCGATTGACGACATAATTGAAGTGATACAAGTACCAATATTAGAACCAAGCGCTAAAAACATTGCGTTTCTGAACGGCAATATGCCTATACTTGCCAAAACAACCATTAAGCTGGTTATAGTTGAAGAACTGTGCACTAACGCGGTTATAACTATTCCGATTAAAATTAATAAAAGTGGAAAATGATCACCCGCAAAAATGCTATGCGCCCAAATTTGAGGAGTCCCGTCAGATAAAAACATTAAGTTCTTTGCATAAGAAGAAATAAATTCTAAGCCCACGAAAATTAAGCCTAACCCCGTTAAAATCTCCCCTACGTTAGAAACTTTTTGCTTTTTTGAAAGCATGCTTATCATAACGCCGATAAAACCAACACAAGCGGCAATAGCGCCTATATCAACCTTACCAACACCCGATAAGGAAACGATATGAGCAGTAATGGTAGTTCCTATGTTTGCACCCATAATAACGTTGGTTGCTTGCATAAGCGTTAACAATCCGATATTAACGAAACCAACGAGCATTACGGTAGTTGCCGTGGAACTTTGTATAATACAAGTAACGCCAATACCAACGCCAACGCCGGCAAAACGGTTTGAAGTAACCTTTGAAAGCAACTTTTTCATACCACTACCCGCGATTTTTTCTAAAGACGCTCCCATTAGTTTCATACCGATCATCATAACGGCTACTCCACCGAATAGAAAAAACAAATTCCAAACCATGCTCGTTACTTTCTCCTTAGTATAAATAATGCTTTTATTAAATTTTAATATATAAAAGCCTATTATGTCAATAACAAAATCTAAGTTATTCCGTTAAATTACCCTCTGTATTAAAGTTTTCAAACCCTAATTGTCTAAGCGCTTCATACACCCCAACACAAACGGAGTTTGATAAATTTAATGAACGCAAAGTTCCCATCATAGGTATTCTAACGCACTCGTCGTAATGTTTTTTAAGTAATGGTTCTGGCAACCCTTTTGTTTCTTTTCCGAACACCAAAAAATCGCCGTCTTTATACTTTACGTCAGAGTGAATATGCTTTGATTTAGTTGAATAAAACCAAAAATTACTTCCGTTATAGTATTTTTCCATTACCTCTTCAATACTGTCGTAGTACCTTATATCAAGATAATGCCAATAATCAAGCCCTGCTCTTTTCAACTGCTTGTCCGTAACCTCAAACCCAAGTGGTCTAACCATATGTAAAATACTACCGGTAACTGCACACGTTCTTGCAATATTACCTGCGTTTTGAGGTATTTCCGGCTCAACCAAAACTATATTTAACGCCATAATGTTCTCCTTTAGTAACCTGAATTAAAATCTCTATATAAGCCTCTTCTTCTTGAACTTATCAAGTGAAAATCTTTTTCTAAATTTATTTTTCCATCTACAATATCTGCGCTACTTGCTAAAATAACTTCGCCCTTTATATCTGAAACACAAAGATAATTTTTAGCACACAGCGCCATCGTTACCCCGTTAGAAAAAGCCCCTGCCCTTAACATTATTTGTGGAATCGACCCGTCTATTTTATTAAAAACGCAAACTATAATATCGGCATCACAAAGCGCTAAGACTCTTGAAGATTCTGGAAAAAATAAATCTTCTGCAACTATAATCCCTATCTTTCCAGCGGTAGTATCGTATACTCTAAAATTTCCTCCGGAAACGAATTCACTGTTATCCACAGAGTGCGCCATATCGGAAACTCCTAAAATTCTACCCCTATCTGCAATAACTGCCGAGTGACGAAACACTCCGTAAGTATCTGTGTCGCATCCGCATATAACGACTGAAGAAATTTGCTTTGAAAGTTTAGCAACGTCCCCAAAATATTCCGTTTCGCCCTCAAGCTCTTTCTTATAACTAACAAGGCCAAGTCCGTTAAAGCCGAAAACGACCAAATCGTGCCCACTAATTTTGCCGAGTTTATCTTGCCAAACTCCGTTAAGCCCACTTCCCGTGACGAAACATACTTTCATTTATTACCCCTAAAACAATTTATAAATCAAGAAGGCTAAAACCCATTTATAGAGTTTTATAAATTCTATCTATCTTTATCATTGTATTAGTTA
>JAZSDD010000066.1:0-6377 GCA_045530945.1 Christensenellaceae bacterium | reverse complement strand
CCGCTTGGCCTCCGACTTTGGCTGGTCAGCAGGCATAATAGCCTTTATGGAAGAAGAAAAATTAATATAGTAAAACAAACCCGATTCAAAAATGAATCGGGTTTTATTTTTGGTAGCCCCAACGAGAAATTGCCATACCCTATAAATAGGGAACCCTGGCAAAACTAAGCCCGTCAAGGTCAGTCCGTCATATGGCGTACGAACTGACGAGTTAATTCTGATGAGTATAAAAAAACAAAACAACGCAATAAGCGTTGCTTTGTTTTTTGGTAGCCCCAACGAGAATCGAACTCGTGATTCAGCCTTGAGAGGGCTGCGTCTTAACCGCTTGACCATGAGGCCGTGTTTATAAATTAGTTAAATAAACTAACAATTTCTCGTATTATAGCACAAAAATAATAGTTTGGCAAACGATTTTATATCTTTTTAGCAAAAAAACAACCTGCATTGGCCGACGGAATAGAAAATAATAACCCGTTGTGTAAACAGGCGAATACCTCTCCTACCGAGTCTGCATCTCTCTAAAAAAAATGTTCGCGATAACGCCGAACGGAGAGCCCCGCTCTTCAAGTAGCGAATACGGTTTTCTTTAATATAAACTGTGGATTTTTTTTGCAATTCCTATCGCACCATGAAGGTTAACTATATTGTAACAAAAAACTCTTTATTGTGCAAGGAATATTTGACAAATTTTTTTTAATATTATAAAATTTAAATAGAAATTTCTACCAATGATAAAGTTTGTTAATTTAAGAACTCCACTATTTATCGGATTATCTTTAATTTTTGGAATATTGTTTTTCTACGGCGTATACCTTGAAAAAGTGTTTTGCGCTATATTTTCCATCTCGATTTTTATAATTTCTATTATTTTTTACGCCTTCTTTTCGTTTAAGGAAAACAAAAGAGTTAAGGGCGTAATTTTTTCTTTAATTTTTCTATTTTTTGCCTTGCTTGGTGGGATAAGTTTTACTATAACCTTAAAAAATTATGAGAACGCCAACCTCTATAACCACGTGTGCGACGTTAGTGGTAGGGTTTATGACGTTACGGAAAAGAAAGATTATCGCGTGATTATATTATCAAACGTGCATATAGGCTATCCTGAAAACGTTAAAACCAATTATAAGATTTCTTTAACACTTCCATCAGATTGCGAGCTAGACTACGGTGATGAGATTACTTTTACAGCCCTATTAAAAGATAGAGATATTATCTTTAACGGACGGTTTAACGTGTACGACGTGGGGAACGGAATTAAATATTCGGCAATTTTATCTAATGATGATATAGAAATTGTTTCAAGTAATAAAAACTTGTTTGAAAAGGTTAGAGTGTTTATACGTGACACGTTAAAAGGTGGTCTCACGAGTGAAGAGTTTTCCGTGGTGTATGCGCTACTTACCGGAAACTCCGACTATATGGAAAACGATACGTTAACTAATTTTAGAGCGTCTGGCGTTGCACATATTTTTGCCGTTTCGGGACTTCATATAGGCTTTTTATCAACGGCGCTTTCCTTTTTGCTTTCTAAACTAAGGGTTAACAAGATAGTTAAAACGTTATTGATAGTTTCTTGCTTATTTTTCTATTCGGGGGTATGTGGCTTTTCCGCATCGTCACTAAGGGCAACGATAATGTGTGCAATTTTGCTATTGTCTAATCTCTCTGGTGAACGGTACGACGGATTAAGTTCAATAGGAACGGCGTTATCTATCCTATTAATTTTATTTCCAATGCAGTTGTTTTTCGTTGGATTTCAACTATCGTTTGCCGTTGTGTTTTCAATACTTGCGTTGGGGAATAAAACGGCAAAACTATTTAAGTTTTTACCAAATAAACTTGCCATTTCTCTTGCCACGGTTTTAGTTGCTCAAATTGCAAGCGTGCCGATTATGATATATCATTTTGGCGCATTTTCAGCCATTTCAATTATCGTAAATTTACTTTTTCTACCCGTCGTATCAGTGATTTTTATCTTCTCGCTTATCTCGGTAATTTTGGCTGGAATTATAGGTGTATTTGAACTACTTTTACCCCTAAATTATATAATGAGAGGGGTGATATGGTTTATAAAATCTGTGGACTACACCGTGTTTATGGTGGGTGGAATTACCGTCGGTATATCATTAATTTTCTATTATTCATTTTTTATCGTTTCTTCTGGATTAATCAATTTAAAGGGGAAAATTAAAAAGGTTGTTTCAATAGGCTTAGTCTGCTTATTTGCGTTGACATTTTCGGCTGAAAGCGTGGTGGAATTTAATAGATGTAAGGTGTATTCTTTTGCTCAAAAATCAGTTTGTGCAACGCTATTTAGTGTAAAGGATGAAAACGTTTTAGTTTTACCCTTTGTAAGCGTTGGCGCAGATTTTTTTAATATAAATAAAACGGTAAAAGGTAAGGGCGTTAAAACTATCAATAAGGTTTTTATCTTGCAAGGGGATGATAACTTAGACGCTCAACAAGTGTGTTCAATACTTTATCATGACTTTAATATAGAAAATATTTTCTTGTTTGGTGAAGTTGATAATAAATTAATTTCAGTTATGAATAAATCTTTCCCAAGCGTAAAATTAAGTTATTTATCTAACGGCAAGGAAAAAGGTAAATATCTAACTTGCCGATTTATGCTAAACGGAAAAGGGTTTGAAGTTAACTATGGAAGGGGCAAAGCGTTAATATTTGGTGATTTTAATGAAAATGATAGCATAAAAGAGATTAAAGGTGTTTCTGCCCATTTTGCCGTGACGAAAGGCTATGAAGAATACCTATATTCGCTAATAGACGTTAAAAACAAGTTTACTTATAACTATTCCAAGGAGTATAAAAACCCCGAAACGCACGGAACTCTTTTATGTTATTTAAAATATAATATTTAAAAGTAATTATTTTCGTTGCAAAATTGACTTTTAAGTGTTAAACTGTATAAGAGGGAGTTTGGATTGAAATTTATTGACTTTAAGAAAAGTTTGGAAAACGGAGAAGTTTTTCCTATATATCTCATTGAGGGGGAGGACGCATATTTTAGAAGTTCTGCAAAGAACTCTCTAAAAAATCGCTTTATTTTAGAACCAAGTATAAATTACGCTTCCTTTGATGGTGATGCGCTAAAAGATGCGTCTATCTTTTCTGAATTTGTATCTTCACTAACTTCCTATCCCTTTTTAAGTGACAAGAGGATGACGCTTGTTTTAGAATATTATCCTAATAAGGATGCGATAAAAAACATAGCCAAGGTTTTTGCAAGTGGCGAGGCGGAAAGTTCTATTCTTGTTATAGTTAATTCTAAAACGGATGAAAACTTAAAAAAACTTCCCTCCGTTTGCGTGGTTGAGTGTAAAAAGGGAGAGCCGTCAACTCTTGCGAGATGGGTTAAGGCAACTTGCGAAAGGGCAGGAGTGGAAATTAGTCTTGAAACGGCTAATCTTCTTTCAGAGTATTGTCTATGCGATATGGCAAGAATATCAACCGAAACGGAAAAATTAATTTCTTATGCGTTTGATAAAAAGGTTATAGATAAAGTAGACGTAGATACACTTATCTATCGAGATAGTGAGTATAAAATCTATGAAATGACCGATTATATTGCTAAAAAGCAGATAGATAAAGCACTTAGAGTTGTTTTTGAACTTTTGGAAAAAGGCGAAACGGAGCAAAGGCTTTTAATTAGCATATACAATTATTTCCGTAGACTTTTGCACATTGCAATAAGTTCTATGACTGATATAGAATTAGCAGACGCCTTTTCTATAAAAGAATTTGCCGTTAAAAAGGCAAAACAACAGGCGAGTGCGTTTAAGAAAACTGCACTGAAAAAAGCAGTTGATATATTAGAAGATGCAGACTTTAAGTTTAAAAGTGGAAAGACTGATTTAGTAAGTGAGTTTTATCTTTCCCTTTTTAAGATATTAACTGAGTAAAAAGGAGGAGAGTATGAATATAGCAGAAAGAGTGGCAACCTTTATTGCAAACCTTTCAGACCCCAATAATATTGTGGTTGCGTTTGTAATGGTGTTGGTTTTTGCAGTTTTATATTTCTACCTAATAAAGTTTTATTTTGATAACGGCACGGGAATTATGGCAATATTATTTTCCACCGTTATGGTTATAAGTGCGGCTATAGTTAGTATGTCTACAACTATGAATAGCGGTATATTTTTAGTAATTCCCGCAATTTTTATAATCCTTACTGCAATTTTATATTCGGTAGAAATTAAAAGAATAATTCTTGCAAAAAAAAATAGCAAACTTTTAGAAAGCAAACACGGCAATTCGAGGGCAGTTGACGAAGAAAAGGTTAACAAGTGTATTACCGAAATAATTAAAGCCCTTCAAAACATGTCTAAAAACGACGTGGGGGCGATTATAGTTCTATCCTCAGGAAACGTTCCCTCTCAAATTATTGATAGTGGCGTTAAATTAGAAAGCGATATTTCAAGCGAACTTATTGAAAGCGTTTTCTTTCCTAAAACTCCTCTTCACGACGGGGCAATGATTATATCCGATACCAAAATCGTGGCGGCGGGATGCTTTTTACCTCTTTCACAAAACGTTGACGGTATTCCAAAGGACCTTGGAACGCGTCACCGTGCGGGAATCGGCGTTACCGAAACTATTGACGTTATGAGTTTGATAGTTTCAGAAGAAACGGGTATTATATCCATTGCAAAGGCTGGTAAAATTACGAGATATGCTGACTACGAAAGATTAAAGCAAACACTCAGTCAATACTATTGGCAAGAACTTGACAGTATGAGGAGGTAGTTATGGATAATGGTGTAAAGATTAAAACTGAAGGTGTTGAAAGTAAATCAAAAACAATTTGGAAAAACATTGGCTACGGTGCGCTTGCTCTTGCGCTTGCAATAATTACCGTGCTTGTTATTAATATTTAGTGAGGAATAAAATGAAAACAGGTATTAAAGCGAAGAAAATTTTGTTACCTAACGTTTCCGATATGGAAAGATGGTCTTGCGTTGCGTGTGACCAGTTTACGAGTGAAGAAGAATACTGGAAGGAATTATATTCTTTCGTAGGTGATGCTCCATCTGCATCAAAATTAGTTTATCCCGAAGTTTATCTCGAAGACGATACGGAAAATCGTATTTCAAAGATTAATTCAGAAATGAAAAAGTATATTAACGAGGGCGTTTTTAATCAACTTCCTGAGGGGATAATTTTAACTGTTAGAAGCACTCCTTTCGTTAACAGAAGAATAGGTATTATAGCAGCTGTTGACCTTGAACATTACGATTATAAGGTTGGCGAAAAGCCTTTAGTTAGAGCAACTGAGGGAACTATCACCGAGCGTATACCACCAAGACTTAAAATTAGAAAGGACGCTTTAATTGAGTTCCCTCATATTATGGTGTTATTTGACGACGATAAGAGGGAAATCGCAGAGGAACTTTACGCTAAAAAGGATAGCCTTAAAAAGGTTTACGATTTTAATCTTAATATGGGTGGTGGTAAAATCGAGGGTTACTTTGTTGAAGATTATAAACCCGTTTTAGAAAAGTTTGAGGCGTTATTAAACGAAGAAACCTTAGTTAGAAAATACGGTGTTGCCGACAAATTCCAGTTTGCAGTAGGTGACGGTAACCACTCTTTAGCAACTGCTAAGGCGCATTGGGAAAACGTGAAGGCAACTCTTAATGAATCGGAGAGGGAAAATCATCCCGCAAGATACTGCCTTGCAGAGTTTGTAAATATTTACGACGAGGGTATTTATTTTGAACCTATCTTCCGTTTTATAACGGGTGTTGATAAAAAGGATTTTATTGACGGATTAAAAGAAATTGACGGCAACTACACCGTTATAGGTATGGACAAGATTGAGAAAAAATCAAGCCGTACTCTTCCCGAAACCATCAGTGGAATTGACGGATATATTAAAGAATATATCGCGAAAAAGGGTGGAAAGGTTGACTACGTTCACGGAGAGAAAAATCTTGAAGACTTAGTGGAAAAGGAAGACGGCGTTGGAATACTTCTTCCAAAAATGGATAAGTCTGAACTTTTCAAATTTGTTTCTTCTCGTGGCGCTCTACCCAGAAAAACCTTTTCTATGGGAGAAGCCGTTGAAAAAAGATATTATTTAGAAGGAAGTTATCTCGTAAAATGATAAAAGTATGTAAGTTTGGCGGAACGAGCATGGCTGACGCTCACGCCATTAGACAAGTAAGAGATATTATTCTCAAAGATAAAGACAGAAAGTACGTTGTGGTTTCTGCTCCTGGCAAAAGAAATAAGGAAGATATTAAAATCACCGACACTCTTTATTCTTGCTATGAAGAAAAAGTCGGAGGCCAAGCGGTCTTAGGAAGACAATGGTTCCACTCAACTCCTTGGCCCACAGAACGACATGGCTACGA
>JAZSDD010000034.1:0-2167 GCA_045530945.1 Christensenellaceae bacterium | reverse complement strand
CCTATTTTTTATATCAGTAATAATTTCTTTATATCTTAAATACCTATCCTTTGATAATTCTCCCTTCTCCACTGCGGAAATAACGGCACAATCAGGCTCAGATAGATGAGAACAACTTCTAAACCTACAATTAACCGAGAGTTTAGCATATTCAGGATAAAATGATGAAATTTCCTCTTCCGTAACGTCTGCCTCTATAACGGCAAAACCGGGAGAATCTATAAGCATCATATCGTCTTTTTCAAAAATTTCAGAATAGGTTGTGGTGTGCCTTCCCCTTGAAATCTTTTCGCTCAACTCACCAACTTTAAGATTAAGTGAGAATATGGAATTTATTAAAGAAGTTTTTCCAACTGCACTTTGCCCCGCTAAAACGACGCTTTTTCCTTTAATAAATTTTTTTATTTGGTCTATTCCGTCACCATCCGTTGCAGAGGTTAAAATTACTTTACAAACGCTATCGTATTGTGATTTAACAACGGAAAATAATTCCTTATCTTTGTCGCCTTTATTAACGGCAATAAGCGTTTCTACGCCAAGTTTTTTTGAAGCTATTAAAACTTTATCAACCAAATAATAATCGGGCTTTGGCTCTGATGCAACGACTATAATCACCCCGTCGATATTAGAAACTCTTGGACGAATAAGTGCATTTTTTCGCTCGTATACCTTAACGATAACGCCATTTTCCAACTCAACGTCGTCCCCAACGGCAAGCCCGTCGTTTAGAAGTTTTAATTTTCCTCTCGCTCTACAAGTATAATCAACTCCATCGGCTCTCACCGTATAACCGTCGGAACAAACCTTAACTAACTTTCCTTTCAAGATTTTTCCTCCGTTTCTTCTAAATATCTACGGCGAAGTTGTCCACACGCCCCATCAATATCTTCACCCATTTTTCTTCTTACCGTTGCCGAAATACCACCTTTTTCTAAAACGCCCATAAACCTATATGCGTCCTTTTCACTGCCACCTTTTAAGTCCTTTTCCTTTACTTCGTTAAGCCTTATTAAGTTTACGTGACAAGGTTTACCTTTAAGTATTTTTATAAGTTCTTCAGCGTGACGCAAGGTATCGTTTTCACCTTTAATCAAAACGTATTCAAAAATATATCTTCTTCCCGTCCTGTCGAAATAATTTTTGCAAGCAGATAGAATTTCTGCTATGGAATATTTTTTTGCAACGGGCATTATTTTTTTTCTTTCTTCATCAAAGGGAGAGTGTAGAGAAACGGTTAAGTTTATCGATAGGTTTTCCTCTGCTAAATCATACATTTTATTAACTAAACCAGAAGTTGATAAACTAATATTTCTTTGGCTAATATTTATACCACCCTCAGAAGATATTAGTTTTAGAAATTTTACAACGTTATCGTAGTTATCAAGTGGTTCGCCACTACCCATTAATACCACGTTAATAACTTCTCTTTTTTCCCCTATTCCACCTTTTAGGTAGGAGTTAACGGCAATTACCTCGCCTAATATTTCCCCAGCAGTTAAATTTCTAATAAGCCCCTCTAAGCCTGAGGCACAAAAAGCGCAATTCATCCTGCATCCAACCTGCGTGGAAACGCAAAGGCTTGCACCGTGCTTATATCTCATAAGCACGCCCTCTATAACGTTTCCGTCTGGCAAAGAAAATAAAAACTTTTCCGTTCCATCAATTGATTTTAACGTTTTAAGAATTTTAACGGGATTAGCAAGATATTTATCAGAAAGCTGTTCCCGCAAGGGCTTAGAAAGTTCCGTCATCTCGCAAAAATCAAGACCTAAATGCAGTGCCTTAAAAATCTGACCTGCACGGAAAGGCTTTTCCTTAAAATCTTCTACTATTAAGTTTTTAATCTCCTCTTTTGAAAGGGATAAAAGACTTTCTTTCAAACTAATTTCCTCTCTTAAGTGCCGTTACGAAAAATCCTAAGCCACCCGAAATATGTGGCAAAAATTGCAAACCAAACGGCGTTTTAACGTGATTTACTAAAGAATTTATTTCCACAATTTCAAAGTCTTTATTATCACTTAAAAATTTTTCTACTATTTTATCGTTTTCACTTTTCAATATCGAGCAAGTGGAATAATATAAGTATCCACCCTTTTTAACGTAATTTTTTACCGTATTTAATATTGAAAATTGAATTTTATTTAGTTCAAAAACGTTCTCTTCGTTT
>JAZSDD010000044.1:0-9380 GCA_045530945.1 Christensenellaceae bacterium | reverse complement strand
ATTGCAGATGAAATGGCTATCGGTATGATTAATAATAAAACAACTGCTGTAAGAGTAATTCCCGTGCCTAATAAAGGCATTGGTGAGAGCGTAGAATTCGGTGGGCTTTTAGGAAGCGCTCCTATAATGGAGGTTAGCCCTTATTCTTGTAGTGAGTTTATAGGTAGGGGGGGCAGAATGCCCGCTCCAATTCATAGTAATAAAAATTAACGGAGAATTGTTTTGGAAAATAAGTTCGTTTGGGCAATTGAAGATATATACCCTTCAATAGAAGCGTGGGAAAAAGAGTTTGAAAGCGTAGAAAACAACTGTTCATTGGTTGAATTTAAGGGTAAACTCAATCAAAAGGATAGCCTTTTAAGTTTTTTTAAGGAAGATGAAAGGCTTTCAAGAAAACTTGAAAAACTTAGCGTTTACGCTATGATGAACCACGATAAAGATACGAGAAACAGTGTTTACGACCGTATGGTTAGTAAAATCACTTCTCTTTGCGCAGATATTTCTTCTAAAACTGCTTTCGTAACTCCCGAACTTACTTCTCTTTCAGAGGAAAAATTAAAAGAGTTTATCGCCGATAAGGATTTAAAAGATTATTCCTATTTTTTATCGGGTGTTCTTAAAAAGAAACAACACGTTTTATCTGAAAAAGAAGAAAAACTTCTTGCATTAGGCTCAGAGGTTACCTCTTCTTTTAGGGAAATCTTTACTAAAATCGATAATGCCGATTTGCCTATTACGACTTTTACCTATAAGGGGGAAAAGTACGAGTTAACGCACGGAACTTACGGCGTTTATCTTCACGGAGAGGATAGAGGGCTAAGAAAAAAGGCTTATGAGGAATATTATAAAGCGTACAAATCGCTTATTAATTCCATTTCTTCAACCTACTATGGTAGCGTTAAAAAGGACGTTTTTTATGCTAAGGCAAGAAATTATTCTTCTGCAATGGAAATGGCGCTATCTTCTGAGGATGTGCCGAAGAAAGTTTACGATAATTTAATCTCTTCCGTGCATAAAGCACTTCCTTTGTTGCACAAGTATATTAAATTAAAGAAAAAATCACTTAAATTAAAAACTATGTATCCTTACGATATGTATTGCCCTATAACGGAGGGTGCGAAAATTAAACTATCCTATCCCGATGCTTATAAATTAGTAGTGGAGGGGCTTTCAGTTTTAGGGAAGGAATACACTGATTTACTTAAAAAAGCGTTTGACGATAGATGGATTGACGTATATGAAACTTCGGGAAAGAGAAGTGGCGCTTATAGTGTTGCAGTATACGATACTCACCCTTACGTTTTACTAAACTATCAACAAACCACGCACGACGTTTTTACCATTGCGCACGAAATGGGGCATAGTATTCACTCATATTTTTCCAATAGAACACAGCCCTATGCAACTGCCGATTATAAAATTTTCGTTGCAGAAGTTGCAAGCACAGTTAACGAAGTGCTTTTAATAAAACACTTATTAAAAACCACGCAAGATAAAAAACTTAAAAAATACCTCTTATCATATCTTTTAGAAATGATAAGGACAACCCTTTTCCGTCAAACGCAATTTGCTGAATTTGAAGAATATTCGCATTCTTCCGTTGAAAAGGGCGAGCCTTTAACAAAAGACGGTATGTGCGAAGCGTATTTAAGACAAAACGAAAAATATTACGGAAAGTCGCTTAAAAGTGACGAAAATATTTCCTACGAATGGGCAAGAATTCCTCATTTTTATAGGGCGTTTTACGTTTATAAATATGCAACGGGTATAATTAGCGCACTATCCATTGCAGAAAGAATTTTAACGGAAGGGCAAACTGCCGTTGACGATTATTTTAGATTTTTGTCCTCTGGTGGGGCAGATGCACCAAATGAACTACTTAAAATTGCAGGGGTAGATTTAACGGATAAAAACACCTTCAAAAGAGCGTTTAAGATTTTTGAGGACGCTTTAATTGAGTTTAGTGAGGAATAAGGAGAAAAAATTATGGCAAAAGAAAAAGTTAGAGAAATGCCACACAGTTTAGAGGCTGAACAAGCGTTATTAGGCTGTTTGCTTATAGACGTTAAAATACAAGTGGAAGTTGCAGCCTTTTTAACGGAAGAAGATTTTTATGCAGAATCACATAAATATATTTTCGGCGCAATGGAGGCTATTATTAGAGAAAATAAGCCCGTTGACTTTGTAACTTTAACCGATTATTTAGAAAAGAACGCTGAACTTGAAAGAGTAGGTGGCATCTCTTATATAACCGAGTTAACCAACGTTATGCCGTCATCAGCAAACTATCAAAGATATCTCGATATAGTAAAAAGAGATAGTATGCTTAGAAAACTTATTAGAGGTTCAACGGAAATCATTAAAGAGTGTGAAACGAGCATGGAAAGTGCGTCTGCGCTTGCCTTTGCCGAAAAAACCGTTTACGATATTTCAAACTCAGCAGATACGAGCGAAGTTGTAAAAATAGGCGCAGTTTTACCAGAGGTTATGAATAAGTTTGACGAACTATCAAAAAACAAGTCTGCTTATCACGGAATAAAAACGGGCTTTAAGGGGCTTGATAGTTTGCTTAACGGACTTCACGGAAGTGACTTGATGATTCTTGCAGCCCGTCCTGGTATGGGTAAAACTTCGTTTGCAATGAACATCGTAGAGGCCGTTGCAGAACAAGGTTATACTTGCGCCGTTTTCTCCCTTGAAATGGGCAAGGAACAACTTACTCAAAGAATGATGTGTTCAGTTGCCGGCGTTAGCATGGAACATGCTCTAAAAGGCAAGATGAACAAACAAGAATGGCTTAAAATTGCTAAGGCAAGAGAGATTTTGTCTAACGCAAAAATATATATAGACGATTCTTCGCTAATTTCTCCCGAACAAGTTTTATCAAAGTGTAGAAGAATAAAGAAAAAATCAGGACTTGATTTCGTTATGATCGACTACATACAGTTAATGAGTCCGGAAAAGAGAAAAAATTCCGATAACCGTCAAAACGAAATTGCTGAAATTTCAAGAAACTTAAAAATATTAGCAAAAGAATTAAACGTTCCCGTACTTGCTCTTTCTCAACTTTCTCGTGCCGTTGAGGCGAGAAAGGGTAGACCGCAACTTGCAGACCTTCGTGAATCGGGCGCAATCGAGCAAGACGCAGATATCGTTATGTTTATTCACCGTCCCGATAAGAACGCTACTGAAAAGGAACTTGCAGAGGGCAAAATTCAACAAAACGTTGCGGAAATTATCGTAGAAAAACATAGAAACGGTCCTCAAGGTATCGTTAAATTGTACTTTAAGGGCGAATGCACTAAGTTTATGAACCTTAGCGACGAAGAAGAAAATTCTCAAAATGAAAACCACATTGATGAAAAAACGGTGATAAGTGAGTTACAAGAAGAGGAGAGCGATAATTTGCCTTTTGACGAGGACGTTGCACCTAAAATTAAAAGCATTGACGAAGAGATTTTTGGATAATGGAAACAAAAATTCTACAAATTGATAAAGACTCTATAAGTTTAGCCACGTCTTTACTTAACGAGGGAAAGGTTATAGGAATGCCCACTGAAACCGTTTACGGTCTTGCAGGTGACGGGACAAACTCGGCGGCGGTAAAAGAGATTTTTTCCGTAAAGGGTAGACCGTCTGATAATCCACTTATTGCCCACGTTCATAAAGATTTTGACTTAGAAAGTCTTTGTTATATCGAGCAAGACTATATAAAAAAACTTATAAAAGAGTTTATGCCAGGTCCACTTACTCTGGTTATGAAAAGCAAGGGCGTTGTGGTTAGTGAGGCTATTTGTGGAGGTGAAACGTTGGCGGTTAGAATGCCAAGCCATTTAGGGTGTCAACAACTTCTAAGGGCGATAAATAAACCACTCGTTGCTCCGTCAGCCAATCTATCAAAGCACACAAGCCCCGTAACCGCAGAACACGTTTTTAACGACCTCAATGGGAAAATTCCTCTCATACTTGACGGGGGTAAATGTGAGGGTGGTATAGAAAGTACCGTTTTAGACGTTACCTCGACAGTTCCAAGAATATTAAGAGCGGGACTTATTACAAAAGAAATGATAGAAAGGGTGTGTGGTGCGTGTGAAATTGCAATGCACAAAGAGGGAGATAAGGTAAAATCACCCGGTGTAAAATACGCCCATTATAAACCTAAGTGTGACGCTGTTTTGTTTGAAAGTGGAAATATATCCGAGGTAGAAAAAGCCTATAATGAAGAATTATCAAATGGTAGAAAGCCTTATATTATGTGCGAAAGCAAGTATGAAAAGGTTTTTAAGGGCAAGAATTTATTGCTTTTAGGATATTCTGGAGAAGAGGTTGCCTCTAACCTTTACTATAAACTTTTAGAAGGTGAAAAAAAGGCAGACGTTATCTTGGCAATCGCAATGGAGAGTGAAGAGGGCGTTTATCTTGGAATAATGAATAGATTAAGGAAATCTTGCGGATGAGTGTAAAAAGAATACTATTTCTTTGCACGGGCAATACTTGTCGTAGCCCGATGGCGGAAATAATACTTAAAAACAAAATAAAACTTGCAGGCATTAAAGGCGTTAAAGTTTCAAGTGCAGGTCTTTCAGCAAATGAGGGGGAGAAAATGAGTAAAAATTCTTCCCTTGCCTTGAAACAGTTAGGTTATAGAGGATACGCTTTTAAGTCAAAGCAAGCGAGCGCAATGGTAATTCTTAAAAGTGATTACGTAATTTGTATGACGGAAGGACATAAAGCGTGTATTCAAAATTTCCCCTCCGTTTACACCGTAAACGAGATTACTGGGGTTGGCGAGATTCCCGACCCTTACGGGGGAGATTTAAGCGAATATATAAAGACTTCTCATAAACTTGAGGACGCTTGTAATATTATGATAGAAAAACTTATTGAAAATAAAGGAGAACTTGTATGAAAATAGCAATTGGATGCGATCACGGTGGAATAAACTTAAAACCACTTCTTATAAAATATTTAGAGGAAAAGGGAATAGAATATAAAGATTTTGGATGTTTTTCATCTGAGTCTACCGACTACAATGAATACGCTATTTTAGTTGGTAACGCCGTTGCAAATGGAGAGGCTGATTTAGGCGTTTTAATTTGTGGAACGGGTATCGGTATGAGCATAACTGCAAACAAAATAAAGGGTGTTCGTTGCGGACATTGTCACGACGTGTTTTCTGCTAAGATGACAAGACTTCATAACGACGCAAACGTTCTTGCGCTTGGTGAAAGAGTCGTTGGGCCTGGATTATTTATTGAAATTGTGGACGCTTTTATTTCCACACCTTTTTCCTTTGATGAACGTCATATGAGAAGAGTTAATAAAATTAAAGCGTTAGAAGAAAAAAATTTTAAGTAAAATATAGAGGGGAATATTATGGAAAAGAAAGTTAAAAAAGCGGTTATACCCGCAGCAGGATTAGGCACGAGATTTTTGCCGATAACTAAGGCTGTTCCAAAGCCTATGTTATCCGTTCTTGACAAGCCTACTATTCAATACATAGCCGAAGAACTTATCTCCGTTGGTATTGAAGATATTATTATCGTAGTTTCTCCAGAGTCTGACGTTATTAAAAAGCATTTCGGCAAGGCAGAAGCGTTGGAGGCAAGATTACTTGCAGACGGAAAGCAAAAACTCTACGAAATAGAAAGAGAAACTCAAAGATTTAACGTAAAATTTGTCGTTCAAGAAGAGGCCAACGGATTAGCAGGCGCAATGCTTTGCGCAGAGCCCTATCTTAACGGAGAGCCTTTTGCTCTTTTACTTGGTGACGAACTTATTTATGCTGGCGAAAACGACAAACCTTGTATGAAAAGGCTTGTAGAAATTTTCGAGTCAACGGGTAAAAGCGTTATTGCCACTATGGAAGTGTTTGGTGACGACGTAAGTAAATACGGTAATATCGGCATAAGAAGAGAAGAAGATGGAATTATGGAAGTTTCCGCTCTTATTGAAAAACCATCTTTATCCGAGGCATTATCAAACAACGCTATTATCGGCAGATACGTTTTTGACGGAAAAATAATAAATATGCTCAAAACACTCGTTCCAAGAAAGGGGGAATTATATCTTACCGACGCAATGGAGGAACTTGCTAAAAACGGTGAACTCTTAGCGTCCACTTTCGAGGGTGTTAGATATGACGTTGGCGATAAATTCGGATACATTAAGGCTAACGTTGAGTATGCTATAAGAAGTAGCGAAATCGGTGCTGATACTATTGAATATATAAAGGAACTTGCAAAAAGGCTTTAATTTTTTATGTACGATAAGGTTTGTTCTAACTGCAATTATAAACTTTCATATTTTTATAGAACGGGCATGCTTGGTTGTCCAAAGTGTTACGAGGCTTTTGAAAAGGAAATAACCGAATCGATTAAAAATTACCAAGGAGGGGTTGTCCACAAAGGAAAACGCCCCTCTTTAGGCGTGGATAAAGAACTTTTGGACGAGTATAAAAGGCTTTTATCGGAGAAAGAATTGGCTGTTATGGAGGGTAGATTTTCCGACGTTAAGGAAATTTCACTAAGCCTTTTCGATTTAGCCGAAGAACTTAAAAAAAAGGGGTTGATTTAATGGGTGTTGTCGATACTGAACTATATCGTGGCAATATCGTGATGACGAGGATTAGGCTTGCAAGAAACCTAAGAGATTTTCCTTTTAAAGCAGACCCCGTTACTGCCAAAGAAATAGTTAAAAAAGTTAATAGAGCGCTCTTAAAATGTGATACGTTTAATCTCTATTTCACTGCTAATTTAGACGATATTACCTTAGAGGCAATGAAAGAAAAAATGTTAATTAGCGAGGCGCTTATTGAAAATAAAAAAAGTGGCGCTGCGCTTATTAATGCAGATAAGAGCGTTTCCGTTATGGTTAACGAGGAAGACGTTATTAGAGAGCAATGCTTTATGAAAGGTTTAAGGCTTTCGGAAGCTTATAGAAAAATTCAAAAAATCGACTTAGAACTTTCAAAAAACTTAGACATTGCCTACGACGATAAGTTTGGTTATTTAACTGCTTGTCCAACAAACTTGGGTACTGGCTTAAGAGCGTCTGTATTGCTATTTTTGCCTGCCTTAACAGAGGGAGGAAAAATAAGTTCACTAATTAGGGAAGCGGAAAATATCGGCTTAACGGTTAGAGGGGCTTATGGAGAAGGTAGCGGTGGCGAAGGCTTTATGTACCAAATAAGCAACGAGGTGACGTTGGGCGTGTCGGAAGAGGAAATTATAAACAGCGTTGAAGAAACGGTGCTTAAAATTTGCGCTTTCGAGAGAAAGGAAACGGAAAGATTATTTGGGGATAGAGAATTAAAAATAATCGATAGAGTTCGCAAGTCCTTTGGTGTTTTAACAAACGCAGTACTACTTGATTATAAAGAATTTTTATCCCACGTTTCGCTCGTTAAGATGGGCGCAATGCTTGGGATGATAGACATAAACGATTTAGAGGCGATTGACGATCTTATCGTTGCCGTACGGCCGGCAGTCTTATGCGAACAGTACGGGAAGAAACTCTCTATTATTGATAGAGATTTGTTTAGGGCGGAAATCGTTTCAAAAAAACTACTAAAATTAAGGGGATAATATGTATTACGACGCATTTTCAAGAAACGTTAACGAAGTAATAGAACTTGCAACCGTTCTTGCTAAAAAAACGGGTTGCAGATATATAGGTAGCGAACATATTTTATTCGGGCTAATAAATGCAGGTGACGGTAGGGCTGCCGCAATTTTGCGTGAAGCGGAAGTGGATAACGACCGTTACCTATATTATTTCAAAAAAACGATAGATAAATCTGTGGTTATTCCCGGCAATATGTTTACGCCGAGAACTAAAAACCTTTTTGATACGGCAATTGATATTTCTCTAAAAGCCCATTCAGGTTACGTTGGTACGGAGCATCTTTTACTTGCAATATTGCTCAACACCGATTGTATTGCCGTTACTATTCTTAAAACGTTGAGAGTGGATGTTAAGGCTATGGCAGAAGAACTATATCAATCTCTTATGAGAAAGGAAGAAGAGCCTCAAGAGCCTATCAAAGAGCAAAACGAAAGTTTTTTCAGTGGCGCTTTTAAGTCTAATCTAAACTCCAAAGAAAGAGAAAAAGAGGGAGATGAGGGTGACGAACTCAATGAACTTTCAAAGTTTGGCGTAAATCTTAACAAGGTGGCAAAAGACGGAAAGTTAGATCCCGTTATAGGCAGAAAAAAGGAAATTGATAGAGTAATTCAAATTCTATCGAGAAGAACGAAAAATAATCCCGTTTTAATCGGTGAACCGGGTGTAGGTAAGAGTGCCGTCGTAGAGGGCTTGGCGCAAGCGATAGTAAAGGGCAACGTTCCCGAAATACTTGCTGATAAAATAGTTTTTTCGTTAGATATTGCGGGTATGATTGCGGGCGCAAGATATAGAGGTGATTTCGAGGAAAGACTAAAAAAAGTTATAGAAGAGGTTAAAAGCAACGGTAACGTAGTTTTGTTTATAGATGAAATTCACAATATCGTTGGTGCGGGAAGTACGGGTGAAGGCAATATGGACGCTGCAAATATCTTAAAGCCAATGCTTTCTCGTGGCGAACTTCAAACGATTGGTGCAACCACCATAGACGAATACAGAAAATATATAGAAAAAGACGCTGCCTTAGAGCGTAGATTTCAACCCATTATGGTTGAAGCACCCTCTCCTGAGGAGGCTGTTGAAATATTAAAGGGGTTAAGAGATAAATACGAATCTCATCACGGCGTAAGCATTCCCGACGAGGCTATCGTTTCCGCAGTAAATTTATCAGATAGATATATTACTGATAGATTTTTGCCCGACAAGGCGATCGATTTGATTGACGAAGCGGCGTCAAGAGTACGCCTTGATAGTTATAACTCTCCAAAAGAGGCAAAGCAAAAGGAAAACGAACTTAACTCTCTAATCGCTCAAAAGAACGACGCTAAGAGAAGAGACGAGTTTGAAAGAGCAATAGAAATTAGCAAGGAAATTGAAAAGGTTCAAAAAGAACTTGAAGAAATTCGTGCTATGGCAGAAAAGAGCAATACCAATAGAGAGAAGTTAAAACTCACCGAAGAGGACGTTGCAAAAGTCGTTAGTAATTGGACGGGAGTACCCGTTGTTAGACTTACCGAAACGGAATCGCAAAGATTATTAGATTTAGAAGAAACCTTGCATCATAGAGTAATCGGGCAAGATAGTGCAGTTAAAGCCGTGTCAGACGCTATTAGAAGGGCAAGAGCAGGGCTTAAAGACCCTAATAGACCGGTTGGCTCGTTTATATTCGTTGGACCGACGGGTGTTGGTAAAACGGAACTATCAAAAGCCCTTGCCGAAATAGTTTTTGGTAACGAGGATAATATCATTAGAGTTGA
>JAZSDD010000075.1:0-12380 GCA_045530945.1 Christensenellaceae bacterium | reverse complement strand
AAAAAATAGGAGAAAAGATTATGGCAAAAATTAAAATCGCACCGTCAATGTTGTCGGCAGACTTTGCAAAGTTTGGTGAAGAGGTTAAGTCTATAACGGATGCTGGCGCAGAATTGTTGCACCTTGACGTTATGGACGGTGTGTTCGTTAAGAACATTTCCTTTGGACCAAAATTTATAAAAGAGGCTCGTCCTTATTCAAACGCTATCTTTGATTCGCATCTTATGATAGTGAACCCTTGGAATTATATTGAAAGATTTGCAGAGGCCGGTTCTGATATTATAACCGTGCATTACGAGGCGTGTGGCGATAGATTAAAAGACACTCTTAAAGCAATTAAATCACTTGGCGTAAAATGTGGAACGGTTATCAATCCCGATACGCCCGTTTCAGCTATTAAAAACGTTATTGAAGAGTGTGATATGCTCCTTTTAATGAGCGTTTTCCCTGGTTTTGGCGGGCAGAAGTTTATCCCTGAGGTTCTTCCTAAAATTGCAGAGGCTCGTGCTTTAATTAACTCTACGGGCAAGGATATCGATTTAGAAATTGACGGTGGCATTAACGAAGAAAATATAGTGGACGTAAAATCGGCAGGTGCAAACGTTATAGTTGCAGGTAGCACCGTGTTTAAGTATGAAGATAGAAAATTCATTATAGATAAATTGCGTTCAATTTAATTTTATCGTCAAAAATATAGGCTTAACGCATATAATTTACTAATAAGAGGTGAATTATGAAAATTTGTTGCGTTAAACCACCAATGATTTTAAGAAAGATACTTAGATTTTTCTTTATTAAAAGAAAGGATTAAAAGAAAAATCCCGACTCTAAAAAAGAGTCGGGATAATTTTTATTTTATTTACATCATATCAACTATCGTTTCGTAAATTTTGCCTTCCTTTTCAAACTGATTATTAAGTTTTTCAAAGGTTTCTTTTACGTTATTATAGTTAGAAGTTTCTAACTTTAAGTGGGAAAAGTTAATCGCTTTGTTTGCTAAGATATTTATACTTGCGCCCGTGTTTCCACAGCCTGAGTTGATGCAAAGAATATCAAGCTGTTTTTTAACTGCTTGTAAAAAGGAAACGGGGGTGCTTTTATAAAATTCACCGGTGAAAGCAACTTGTGCGTGAGAACTTGCAAGGGCAAAGGCTTTACTTGTGGGGATATTTGAGTCTGAAATATAAACTATTTTGTCAATCATCCTTCCACTGGTTATTGCAGAAACTTCCTTTTGCCAGTTGTCGTTTGGACCTAAAACGTAATAAATACCACTTTTTTTAGCGATATCGTAATCTTCTTCGTCAAGAGTCATTACGATAGGAACGGCTTGATAATAAATGAGAAGTTGAGCAAAAATATTTCCAAAATTATTTGCGCCAAGCACTGCAACGTAATCACCCTTTTGAATACCTAATTTATCGAAGATGGAAACGCCAAGCGAAATATGGTCGATAAAAAGCGATTCAAAATCGGAAACGCTTGAGGGGAGAGTAAAGAGTTTATCGGGGGTTGCAGTGATAAAATCGCTCAAAAACCCGTCAAAATCTTCGCCTGCATATAAAAGGTCAGAACACTTAGAATGTTCTCCTTTTTTGCAGTTATAACACTCCTCACACGCTCTCGTTGGGTCGATATAAATGTGTTTTCCCTTTTCAAGACCGAACAAATTGGCGTCAGTTTCAGAAACGATACCTATACCCGAACTGCCTAAAACTACTTCCTTTCCGTCAAGTTCACCACGGTATCTAAGCACGTCTGAAAGTTTGATTAACGCCTTATTAATTTTTACCTTGGATTGAACTTCAGAAGAAGTGCTTTCTGGGAGTTCTTGTTCTTCAAGAATAAAGGGTTTTGTGATTTTGTAACCTTTCATAATTCTCCAAAAAATCAGAAATTTAGAACATTGTACTACAAAAAAAAGAAAAAAGCAACTAAATTATAATATGATTAACAATTTAAAATTTTATAAAAATTCAAAAAAACATTGAAAAACCATACTATAACAGTTGACTAAATTTGAAAAATATAATATAATTAGGCGGTAAATAATAAGAGAGGTGCTTTATGAAAGAGAGTATACATCCTGATTATCACGAGGTAACGGTAGTTTGCGCTTGCGGTGAAACTTTCAAAACCGGCTCTACCAAGAAAGGGGACGTTATTAAAGTAGATATTTGTAGTAAATGTCATCCTTACTTTACCGGTAAGCAAAAACTTGTTGATACCGGTGGCCGAGTTGATAAGTTCAACAAGAGATACGGCAAGGCAAAATAGTTTTTCTGTATTAAAGGCTTTAAGGGTATTCGTACGCTTAAAGCCATTTTTTTATAGAAAAGTTAATTGAAAGTGGAAAAATGGCAAAAAAGTGTAAAAACAACAAGGTTTCAATAGGTGGTCAAGCCGTTTTAGAGGGCGTTATGATGCGAGGTAAAACGTCAATGGCCACTGCCGTTCGTGATGGTGACGGAATAATTCGTGTTGAAACCAAAAGGCTAAAACAGAAAAAAAATTTTTTTCTTAAACTTCCAATCGTAAGAGGGGTGGTTTCTTTCGTGCAGTCATTGTTCGGGGGAACTGCCGTTTTAATGCACTCGGCAGACGTTTATGCCGAGGGAGAACCCTCAAAGTTTGAAAAATGGCTTTCAGAAAAACTCAAAATAGACGTTATGTCAATAGTGGGTGCTTTTTCGCTTGTCGTTGGGCTTTTGCTTGCAATTTTTCTTTTTATGTGGCTACCACAAACTTTAAGAACGCTTTTAGAAAAACTTTTTTTAACCGAGTTTAACGTTTGGGCGCGAAACTTTATCGAAGGTGGATTAAAACTGCTTGTTTTTGTTTCATATATTCTTTTAACAAGTTTAATGAAAGATATTCGCCGTACCTTTATGTATCACGGTGCAGAACATAAAACTATAACTTGCTATGAAAAAGGTTTGCCGTTAACGGTGGAAAACGCAAGAAAATGCAGGCGTGTGCACGATAGATGTGGAACGACTTTTATCGTTTTCGTTATGCTTATAAGTATTTTAGTGTTTGCGCTTTTTGAAAGCATTTTAGTTAGTAATGATATAGTTATGCATAAGGCGGTTAGAGTGCTACTTAAAATAGCCTTTCTTCCCTTGATTGCAGGGCTTTCATATGAACTGTTAAAAGCGTTATCAAAAACCGATTGTTTTATTTTTTATCCATTAAAAGTTCCGGGATTATTGCTTCAAAGAATAACCACCCGTGAGCCTGACGATAAAATGCTTGAAGTTGCCATAACTGCTTTTAACAAGGTTTTAGAAATGGATAATAACCCCGAAATAGAAGAAGTAACCTTTACCGTTCCTAAGAAGAGAAAGGCCGTTGTTTGTGACGTTAAGAAAACCTTGCTTAATGCAGGCATTAGTGAAGAGGCAGAGGCTGAGTGGATAATTTCTATAACGCTTGGTATTAAAAGAGACGAACTTAATGAGGATAAACTAATTTCTTGCAAGGATATAGATAGGATTAACGCCATTGTAAACGAGCGAATTACTGGTAGACCTTTATGGTATTGCATAGGCGATACGGAGTTTTTGGGGTATACTATTAAGGTGGACGAAAGGTGTTTAATACCTCGCCCTGAAACGGAACTTTTGGCAGAAGAAGTTATTAAAATTGTCAATGAAAATACCTCAGTTTTAGATTTATGCACGGGTAGTGGAGCAATAGCAATTTCTATAAAAAAGGAAACTAACGCAAAGGTTACTGCAAGCGATATTTCTTCTAACGCAATTGATATTGCAAAGGAAAATGCTAAACTGTTAGATGCAGACGTTGAGTTTATCGTAGGAGATGCTTTTTCTCCATTAGAAAATAGAAAATTTGACGTTATAGTTAGTAATCCTCCATATATTAAATCAGAAGATATTCGTGCTCTTCAAAAGGAAGTTAAGGATTTTGAACCTATGCTTGCGCTTGACGGTGGAAAAGACGGGCTTGATTTTTATAAAATTATTGCTAATAACTGTATAAACCACTTAAACGAGGGTGGCGTGTTATTATTAGAGTGTGGATATAATCAAGCAGAGGACGTAAAAAATCTACTTAAAGGCTTTAAGAGTATAGAAATTATAAAAGATTACGAAAATATTGATAGAATAATAAAGGCGGTGCTTTAATGTTTAAAAAACTTGATAAAATGTTAGAAAGGTTTAATAAACTCAACGAACTCGTTTCCGATAGTGAAGTAATATCTAAAATGGACGAGTGGACGGCTTATTCTAAAGAACTTGCCGACATTACCGAAACGGTGGAAAAATACACCGAATATAAAAAGGTGAAAGGGGAGATTGAGGATTTAAACGTTGCTATTCCTTTGGAAAAGGATGCAGAAATGAAGGCGTTTATGGAAGAGGAAGTTTTAGAGTGTAAGAAAAAACTTGAAGAAATCTCAAATGAACTTCGTATTTTACTCATCCCTAAAGATCCGGACGACGATAAGAACGTTATTATGGAAATTAGAGCGGGAGCAGGTGGAGAAGAGGCGAGCCTTTTTGCTTATGAACTTTATAGAATGTACGTAAAGTACGCAGAAAAGAATCGATTAAAAACGGAAGAAATTGAAAACAACTCCACAGAACTTGGTGGAATAAAGGAAGTTGTGTTTTCAATCACTGGAAAATCGGCGTTTGCAAAACTTAAATATGAAAGTGGCGTGCATAGAGTTCAACGTGTTCCCGAAACGGAATCACAAGGTAGAGTTCACACCTCTACTGCAACCGTTGCCGTTCTTCCAGAGGCTACCGACGTTGAAATTCATATAGACGAGAAAGACTTAAAAGTTGATACTTTAAGGTCAAGTGGCGCTGGTGGACAACACGTTAATAAAACGGAATCTTGTATAAGATTAACTCACATACCTACGGGGATCGTAGTTTTGTGTCAAGACGAGCGTTCGCAAACCAAAAACCGTGAAAAGGCTATGAAAGTATTAAAGAGTAGGCTTTACGATTATTATCAATCTCAAGCAGATAAGGAATATTCAGATAATCGTCGTAGTCAAGTAGGTACGGGAGATAGGTCGGAAAGAATTAGAACATATAACTTCCCACAAGGCAGAGTTACCGATCATAGAATAGGTTTTACCCTTTATTCTCTTGATACATTTATAATGGGCGATATTGAAGAAATGGTTGAAGCTCTTGCTATTGCAGACAGAGAGAATAAACTTGCCGCAGGCTTTGATGAAGAATAATTGATAAAAATACTTATAAATTACAAAAAAGTTTAAAAACCCTATTGTAATTTTAGTGAAAATGTTATACAATATAAATACGGATAATATTCCGAGGAGGAAATTAAATGAAAATCATATACGGACCTAAAGGAACTGGTAAAACTAAAGCAATTATTGATTGTGCTAACGAGGCTTTTAACGAAGCTAAGGGGCACGTTGTATTTATTACCGATACTAAAAAATATTCCCCCGATATTAAATTACAAATCAGATTACTTGACGTAACGGGTTTTGAAATTCAGGGAGAAGATGGGCTTCGTGGCTTTATAAAGGGATTAGTTGCTGCTAACGCAGATAACGAATACATATTTATCGACGGTATTGCAAGAATAGCTGGAAAGCCTTTATCAGAACTTTCTAATATTTTTGGAGCAATGGAAAAGTTGGAAAAAGATTACGGTGTTAAATTTGTTCTCACCTGCAGTGCTACAAAGGAAGAATTACCCGACTTTATAGCAAAATACTTATAAATAATAGTTAAATATATTGATTTTTGCGACTAAAAAGTGTACAATAATATTCGGAAGTATGTTTCCGAATATTATTTTATTTTAAGGTAGATAGATATGAAATTTTTAAGTACGAGAGGTAAGGACGTAGCCGTAAACGCAGCCGAGGCGATTGCAAGAGGATTGGCTTATGACGGTGGGCTTTTTGTTCCCGAAACCTTTCCTAACGTTTATAGTAAAATTGACAATCTTTTAGATATGAATTATGCAGAACGTGCATCGGAAGTTATCGGTGGTTTTTTAGAAGAATACGATAAAGGTAGATTGCTTTCTGCTTGCGAGAGCGCATATTCAAGGTTTGAAGAAAACGACGGTGCGCCCGTCGTTAGAATAGACGACGACCTATATATTATGGAACTTTTCCACGGTCCAACCTTTGCTTTTAAGGACGTTGCGCTCACATTGCTTCCTTTCCTTTTAAGAGAGGGTGCAACCATTTCCGGTATAAAAGAAGAAATCCTTATTCTCGTTGCAACAAGTGGTGATACGGGTAAAGCGGCTCTATCAGGGTTTCAAGATGCCGACGGAATAAAGATTATGGTGTTCTACCCAAGTGAAGGCGTTAGCGATATGCAAAAACTTCAAATGTGCACCCAAGAGGGTAAAAACGTTAACGTTGTTGCAGTTAAGGGTAATTTTGACGATTGCCAAACGGCAGTTAAAAAGATTTTCTCCGATAAAGCGTATAACGCTGAACTTAAAAATAAGGGAGTGGTTTTATCAAGCGCAAACTCAATTAATTTTGGTAGACTCGTTCCACAAATTACTTACTATTTTTCTGCGTATTGCGATATGGTAAACGCTAACGAAATAGAAAAAGGTGAAAAGGTTAATTTCGTTGTTCCAACGGGCAATTTTGGAAATATTCTTGCAGGATACTACGCTAAGAAGATGGGGCTTCCCATTAATAAGTTAGTGTGCGCATCAAACTCTAACAACGTTTTAACGGAGTTTTTAGTTGAGGGTAATTACGATGCTAATAGGGAGTTCTTTAAGACTGCATCCCCATCTATGGACATTTTAGTTTCAAGTAATCTTGAACGTTTGATTTATGAAATTTCAAATAGAAATGCAGACCTTACAGCAAAACGTATGGAAGAACTTAAAAGCACGGGCAGTTATGAAATAACAAAAGAGGAACTTGATATTATTTCCAACGAATTTTACGCAGATTTTTCCGACGAAGAGGAGTGTTTTGACACGATTAGTTACGTGTTTGACGAGTATGGATACGTTTTAGATCCTCACACGGCAGTTGCTTTTGACGTTTGCGAAAAGTTTAAGAGTTTTACTGAAGATGCTAAGAAAACGGTGATATTATCTACCGCAAGCCCATATAAGTTCCCTCAAAGCGTTCTAAAAGCAATTACGGGTAAAAATATTTCAAACGCTTTTACTGCAAGTGAAAAGTTGGAAGAGGAAACGGGTATGCCTATTCCTGATGAAATTAAGGCGTTAAAAAATAAAGAAAAAAGGTTTAATAAGGTTATCGAAAGAGAAGACACCTTAAAAGCCGTTAATGAATTTATAGGTTAAATTCAAGTATAGTTCAATAAAGGTGTAATATAATATGGAAGATAAAAAAGTTTTATTTTCGGCTATTCAACCGAGTGGAATACTAACTATTGGAAATTATTTAGGAGCGCTTAAAAACTTTAAGAAGTTGCAAAGCGACTATTTAAGTATTTTTTCTCTTGCCGATTTACACACGCTTACCGTTAAGCAAGACCCTGCTAATTTACGCAAAAACGTTTACGAACTTACCGCTTTATATTTAGCGTGTGGCATAGAGGTTGATAAATCAATTTTATTTGCGCAATCTCACGTTTCTGCACACGCAGAACTCGGTTGGGTGCTTAACACTATTTGCTATCCCGGTGAACTTTCGAGAATGACGCAGTTTAAGGATAAAAGCCGTAAACACGAAGATAATATAAATATGGGGCTTATGGATTATCCCGTTTTAATGGCGGCGGATATATTGCTTTATCAAACGGAACTCGTTCCTATCGGGGCAGACCAAAAGCAACACTTAGAACTTGCAAGAGATTTAGCAATTAGGTTTAATAATAGATATTCTGAAACCTTTAAGATCCCAGAACCCTATATCGGCAAATCTGCTGCGAGAGTTATGAGTTTAGCAGAACCGGAAAGGAAAATGAGCAAGTCGGACGCTAACGTTAACGCGTTTATTTCAATGGACGACGACCCTGATACCGTTAGAAGAAAGTTTAAGCGTGCCGTAACCGATAGTGAAGATAAGATTATATTCAGCGAAGAAAAGCCTGGAATTAGCAACCTATTAACAATTTACTCAGCATTTACCGATAAGACGATAGAGCAAGCAGAAAAGGAATTCGAGGGTAAAGGATACGGAGAGTTTAAGAGTGCCGTTGGCGAGGCAGTTATTCAAACCATAGAGCCTATTAGACAAGAAAAGAACAAACTTTTAGCCGATAAGAACTATCTTGACGACGTGCTTAAAGCAGGTGCAGAAAGGGCGGAAAGAATTGCTTATAAAACACTTAGCAAAGTTTATAAAAAAGTTGGATTAGTTGCAAGAAAAAGGGGATAGAAATTAATGTTCGGATACGTTAAGAGCGATATGCCAAATATGTACGTTAAAGATACCGTTCTATACAAAGCCCTTTATTGTGGACTTTGTAAAGGGATAGGTAAAACATGTGGTACAAAAGCAAGGATGACGCTATCATACGATTTGGCTTTTCTCTCTGCGCTTCTTCATAACGTTATGGGAAAGGACGTGGAGGTGAAAAAACAGCATTGCATTATTCACCACGTAAGAAAACGTCCCATTGCAGAGGTTGATGAACTTACCGAAAGAATTGCTATGCTTAACGTTATATTAGCCTACTATAAAGCAGAGGATGCTATAACTGATAAAGAGGGCGGTAAATTTAAAAGGGCTATAATTAAGTCTGCTTATAAAAAAGCAAAAAAGAGAGAGCCTCAACTTGACGAAATTGTTAAAAACCGTTATCTTGAACTTATAAAGTTAGAACTTGCGAAATGCGACAGTATAGATATGGTGTCAGACCCTTTTGCAAGTATGATGAAAGACCTTGTTAAAGTTCTAACTCTCGATAATTATACAGAAGAACTCGGCGAGGTTTGTTATAACTTAGGTAAATGGGTTTATTTGATAGACGCTATCGACGATTACGATAAAGATTTAAAAAAGAAAAGTTTTAACGTATTTATAAACTTTTTTGCTTGTGGGAGTAAAGAAGAACTTCTAAAAAAGCACGGAGGAGAAATTTTACAATATCTCACACCTGCAATAATGACGATAGGAACTCTTTCAAAGAGTATAAATTATAAATTTAATCACGACCTTTGCGACAACGTTTTGCAAAGAGGATTAATAAGCGAAACTAAAAGAATTATGGAGAACAAAAAATGCAAGACATCTACAAAATATTAGGCGTTTCAAAAGATGCCTCTTTACAAGAGATTGATTCTGCTTATAATACCTTAAAAGAAAAATATTCAAAAGAAAGATTTTTAGAGGGCGAGGCTGGTAACGAAGCTGCTAAAAATTTAACTTTATTAGAAAACGCGTATAGGGAAATTAAGGCGGAAAAGACCACCGAGGGTGCTACAAACTATAAAGAGATTGAAAACGACATAAAAAATGGTAATATTACTCTTGCGCAAGAAAAGTTAGATGCATATTCTTCAAGAGATGCAGAGTGGCATTATCTTCAATCGGTTGTTTTTTATAAAAAGAATTGGATTAACGAGAGCAAAAAACAACTCGAAATTGCAATGAATATGGACCCTGAAAATAAGAAATATTCTACTGCATACACCAAGTTAAAAGAAAAGATTGCTTTTAATGAAAAACAATTTCAGTCTGGAAACGCAGGTGCGTCACAAACGGAGGCTGAGCAACCTCACACTCAACAACAAATGGGTGGAAGTGGTGTAAATGATTGTTGCTCTTGGTGTGCTACTTGGTGTTGTATGAACGCTGTGTTTAACCTTTGCCTAAACGCTTGTTGTGGTTGTTAAAGGATGAAAAGTAAATTACTTGCACTATCTGCAATAAGTTCTGCTTTTTCGGCAATACTGCTTACCGTGTCCGCTTACGTGACTTTTGCGGATTTATTTTGTTTGGTTTTATCATCCGCCTTTGTGATGTTACCGTTATATTACGGATCTTATAAGGCTGGGTTTTTAGCCTTTCTTGCGGGGGGAGTTATTGCCTTTATTTTTTCAGGATTTAATTTTACCGTTATGGTAATACCTGCTTACTTTTTGTTTTTCGGACTTTTTCCGCTAGTTAAAACTCTTGTTGAAGAGAAAAAGGTAAACAAGATTGTAGCATATGTTTTAGGGCTTATCTGGTGTTTATTAGCCGTTTACGGAATTTATTTTTTCTACGTTAATATTAGTGGAATAACTTTTAATCACTTACCTAAAATTGTATACGATAATATTCTTATCGTCGTGGGAATTGTTGGTTGCATTTTTTACGTTATATACGAAAGATACGTTAAATCGGTAAAAAAATTTATTGATTATTACCTTAGGAAAATTATAAAGTAATTATGATAAAAAACGAGGAAAAAACGGGAGTGGTTCTTTCCGTTGGCATGAACGGAGAGGGAATTATTAAGGACGAAGATACCGTTATCTTTGTCCCTTTTGCCTTGCCGGGAGAAAAAATCGTTTATAAAGTATTAAAGGTAACTAAAAAGTGTGCGTACGGTAAACTTATTGAAGTTTTAACGCCGGCAGAGGAAAGGGTTAGGGCGAAATGCCCCGTGTTTCAAAAATGCGGTGGTTGTCAACTTCAACACGTTAGATATACTAACCAACTTTCAATAAAGGAAAAAAACGTAAAAAACTGTTTTAAGAAAATTGCAGGGCTTGACGTTGACGTTAAACCTACAATAAAAGGGGATAACGAGTATTATTATAGAAACAAACTTCAACTTCCCGTTGCGCAGACGGAAAATGGCGCAGTTATAGGTTTTTATGCAGAAAATTCTCATAGAGTTATCCCTATAAACGACTGTGTTATTAATGGAAGTTGGGCAAAAGACGTTATTAAGGCGTTTAAGTATTATTTAAGTACTTATGGCGTTTCGGGATATAACGAGAGAGAACATTCTGGATCGGTGAGGGAAATAACGGCAAAAGAAATAGGCGGGAAACTCATTATAACGGTGGTAACCTTAACAAATAACTTGCCCAAGAAAAATGAACTTATCCAAGTGCTTATAAATGAGTTGCCATACGAGTTTTCACTGTTTCAAAATGTTAACCCCTTAAAAACCAACGTTATTTACGGAAACGATTTTAACCTATTATACGGTAAAGGGGAATATTCTTCCGAAACGCTTGGCATTAGATATAAAATAGGCGTTAGAAGTTTTATGCAGGTTAACCCCTCGGTATGTTTTAAATTGTATCACACGGTGGTTAGTTCATTAAATTTAGACGAAAACACAACGGTGATAGACGCTTATAGTGGCGCAGGGTTAATGACTGCTTTATTAGCCACAAAGGCGAAAAAGGCAATAGGTATTGAGATTATTAAAGAGGCGGTTTGTATTGCAAACCAACTTGCAAAGGATAATTCGTTACAAGATAAAATAGTTAACTATCAGGGAAAGTGTGAGGAAATATTACCAAAAATAGTTGAAGAAGAAAGGAAAAATGGTAAAATTGCCATCGTTTTAGACCCGCCAAGAAAAGGCGTAGACTTAAAGGTTATAAAGGCAGTTATTGATAGTGGCGCAGATAAAATTGCGTACGTATCTTGTATGCCGTCAACTCTCGCGAGAGACGTTGGACTTTTAGTAGGCACGTTAGAAGAGAAAAACGGTGAAATAGTAAGGGTTGATAATCCTAATATAAGGTACGATATAGACTTTATTAAACCTTTCGATATGTTCCCTCAAACCAAACACGTCGAGTCCGTCGTGTGTCTCACACGACGACTCGACAATGAATTGCCGATGGCATGAATTGCGCTAACGCGCATGAATTGACCTTCGGTCATGAATTGCCCTGCGGGGCATAAGGAGAACAAGGCAATTCAATTCATGGAGCGAAGCGAGAAATCATGATGCGATAGCATCAATTCATGACGGCAATGCCGTCAAATCATTCTAATTTGGAGTTTACAATGAAAGAAAACTTTTTAGTCGACTTATCGAAGCAATTTGCTGTTGACATTGTCAATCTCTGTACCGACATAAAAGAAAACCGCAAAAGCAACGTACTGTTAAATCAAGTATTGCGGAGCGGCACAAGTATCGGAGCGAACATTCACGAAGCCAACTATGCGGCAAGTAAAGCAGATTTTATCAATAAGTTTCAAATTGCCTTAAAAGAATGCTACGAAACGGATTATTGGCTTGGTTTGTTCAAGGATACGCACATGATAACCGAGGAAGAGTATAAGGATATGTTTGCAAAATGTAGCAAAATCCGAAAATTACTCATCGCCTCCATCACCACCGCAAAGGAACACGCCGGCGGACAAAGGTGATCTTTAATACAAGCTTGAGGTCTTGCTTCATCGCCTTTTATCACAACACATCTACCAAAGGAGCATCAACTATGGAAAT
>JAZSDD010000070.1:0-4291 GCA_045530945.1 Christensenellaceae bacterium | reverse complement strand
TTTTCCATCGTTATTTTCAATATCGTTTTCAAGTTCTTCTAAAACGATATTTGCATAACCTGCATCACCCATGGTGTATGCTCTACCTGATTCTTTTGCTTGAAGTTCGTTTTCACGAATTTTTGCTTCTACTGCGTTATGAAGAGTTAACCACTCGCCTTCGCAAGACATAACAGTTTTCTTATGAGCAACGTAGTCTAATACGGTTTCTTTGGGGAAACGGATTTCTGAAGTAGAAATACCAGCGTATATAGCACCGCTACCGTTGTTTTGAGAGTGCAATAATTCGTGGTTGGATATTTCACTGTCAAACTTGTCGCCGATATCAGTACAAATTAAACTATAAAGTGAGTTTGCAAGTACGATATTGTGTGCGGTAACTGAAGTAACGTTAGGAATTTTATCAAGTACGAATACTTGAGTAAAGGGTGCTGCTTCTGGAGTCCAGAAAGACTTATCCATTGAATCGAAAAGTACGCCAACGTTTGGTTCTTCGGGGTTACCGATTCTAAACTTAATAGGAGTCTTTTTCTTTAATTGATCGCCCTTATTATATCCTCTTGAAACGAGGTTAATTGCGTTAAGTTCACGGAAGATTGCGTATGCGTTTGCATAAATCTTGGTGTTGTTTTCGGGAGTTTGGCTCTCAGAATAGATATCAGGAAGAGCGATCATTGCGTTAATAATGGGGCTCTTGCCGAGGTTTTTACGAAGATATCTCTTAGCAAAAAGCGCAATCGGAATGAACGAACCTGAACCTGTACCACCAGCAACAGAAGAAATAATATAAACTTCACAAGGAGCACTGGGGTCTAAGGTCATTTTTTCTAACGTGCTAACGAAAGCAGAACGGAATTTGGGTTTATTCATAAGGTTTAAGAAAGCAAGATATGATTTCTTTCTCCATTGAGACGCACCTCTGAACATTTCTTGAGAACGAATCGCTTTATCTCCGCAAGGGAACCACTCTTTTATGTATTCAGTACCGATTCTATCACAGATAGTACCAACGCTTGCGTTATCAGCCATTGGAATAGGTACTGCACACTCGATTTTTTTGATATCACCAGCATCCGTGTCGAATACGATTGCGGAAATGTTATTGTCGTTTTGACGACCAAGTTCTTTTACCTTTTGGAATAAAGTATCAACGGTTTTACTACCCGTTCCACCTACACCGATTAAAAGTATATTTTTCATAATTTTTCTCCTTAAATTTTTCTATAATCAATTTTACTTTTTATTTTGTTTGTATAAAGAACGTTATATTTACGATTCGTCCTTTCTCATCTCTCGTTACGTAACACGTTTCGTTAACGCCGAGAATCTTTCCTGCTTTGTGTTCTTTGTCCCTATCTTCTAAAAGATAATTAAGTTTTTTGGTAGAGAAACTTGCAAGTTTTGGTTTTTTGTTTCCGTTAACGTAATTTCTCCACTTTCTCTTGTATTCAATAAAATCAAGATAAGTCTTATCTTCGTCATCGGCAAGAACTATTACTTCACCCATAGTTCTCGTTAAACTTAACCTTCTTTCTCTATCACTTGTTACTAAAACTTTTATTCCGTAGAGGGTTACCTCTTTTTGATTCATAAACTCCTTAAACGGAAGTAAACGTTTTAAGTGCCACTTAACTTTCTCTTTTGAAGTTAGGTTAACTCCCTTTGTAGTTGCGCTAACCGCTTGCGTTGGCATTAATTGATTTAACGTCATTCTTACCATAACGCCTTTCGGTAAACTCTTTGCAACTGCAAAACCAAGAATCCATAATACGATATGAACTATTATATATACGGTAATTATTATCACTATCCAACGCCATAGCCTTGATACGAACGGTACGCTCGTGAGGTTAAATACCCCCTCTCCCGTTGCAGAACCGTATTTAACGGCAACCGTTTTATCACCCGTCATTATGAGTGACGCAACTAACGAATCTAACGGAGAGAACCAATTTGTTCCTATGGAAACGCAAATTACTGCATCTCCGTTAACCGTTTCAACGGTTGTTGTTGCTTGTGCTGGCAATAATAGTATCCAACCAAATGGGTTTGGATCAACGGTTATCTGCTTTGTTTCAAGAGCCTCTTTTAATTGCTCTTCGTTAAGCCACTCACCGTCGATACTCGCTCTGTAATATATTTTAGCGTTACTATTTTTCAAATCGTAAATATCGATTTCCGTCGTCTGAGGTAAAACTTCCACAACGAACTTTGAATCAATTATTTCAAAGTTAACCGATTTTGACGTTTTAACCGATGCATCGTCTGCCGACCAAACTTCAAGTTTAACTTCTTTTTTACCAACGTTTTTCAAACTTCCCGTTATCGTAGTGGTGTCCGGCATAAAGGAAAGCACGTTTCCATTTGTCGATACGAAATTCGTTACGTCAACTCCCGCAATGGTAAGTTTATATTCAACTACTCCAGAATCAAAGTTTATCGGAAATCCTTTTGACGATAGATTGAACTCAAATTTATCCGTATTGCTCTTTAACTTGTTTAGTGAAATGCTAATATCAGTTAAACTTCCCGTTTCAATCTCTAACGCAGTTGGATAATATCTAACGGCCTCCGTACTCGTTCTTGAACGTCTGTTCTCTAAACATATAACTTTAAGTTTAGCCGTATACGCTCCATACTCACCCTGCGCCGTTGTAAACGTTACTGAAATAGTTCCGTCTGAATTTAATTTTGCGCTATCAGGAGTTATCTCCTGTCCCGATGGGTTTGTAAGTTCAATAAGTTGCCAACTGAGTATTGCCGAACCACCTTCAAGGTCAGCCTTGCTAACCTTAGCGTTATCGTAATATATAGTGTAGTCGATTTTTACGTTGTCTTGATTTGCGCCTTGACCTTTTGTAACGGAACTCTCTATTCTAAAGAAAGTTGGATTTTCGTCAACCTGACATATCCACGAGTTATATAAGGTGTAACTTGAACCACTTATGTTTACCGTAACCGATAAGGCAACTTCCTTTTTACCGTTCTCTAACGTAAAGCCTTGATCGTAAGAACTTACTTTTCCATTATAAGATAAGGTTGCAGTTACGTTGGTTAAAACGTCGGTAAGGTCTTTGCCCGTGAGTTTATCGATAAGTCTATATCTTGCTCTTAGGTTTGCACCTTTCTTTAACGTGGTGTTTATTGTTTCCTCGTCAACGTCCTTCCAAACTCCACGGTCGTTATGTTGTAAGTTTGACTCCAACGCTATTGCCGGTTCTAATAAGATGGTAACGCTTTCGGGCTGTGCGTTGAAGTTAAGGGTGAGTTTGTCTCCACTAAGATACCCCGTATCGTTATCGGGAGCAATCATTGCCGAGTAACCGGAAATGCCAACGTCCTTTGAACTTATCGAACAAGGCCTCAAAAGTTTTACGTCGGTGGTGGAACAATTAACACTGCTAATCGACACCTCCTCTCCGCTACCCTGTGCAAGTACCGCAACGCTTACTACTGAGAACCCACAACTTGATAGGTCAACTTCCATCGACGCACCACTTGAGGTGATACCCGTCGTCATGGTGTATCTTCCCGTTGTCCTGTTGGTGATGTCTTGCATTGCTTTGATAATCTCACCAGCAGAGGAAGTGTAGTAGGCGGATACCGCAGAGTTTTCTGAAACGAGATCGTCTATTCTCATAGCACCGCTCGCACACATACCGAAGTATACCGTTTGAAGTCCAACGTAGCCGGAAATGTTCTCTCTTATAATTTCACTCGTCGTTTTAGATCCATCGAACTCTCCGTCCGAAAGGATAACCAACCAAAATTCTTTTCCTTCTAAAACTTCGTCCTTGTTGAGTCCTTGATCTGATAGCCACGTCACCGCTCTACCAATTGCTTGGGATGGTGTCGTACCCATCGACTTGAATGCACCGTTGGCGATAGTCGTTTTAACAACCTCGTTCCTGTCTTCCGCCGAAAGGTCAACTTTAACGTTCATACCGTAAGTTGTGTTGAGCGGGAAAACTACGAGTGTGTCTTTTGAATCAAGCACAGACATTAAACCTTGCATTGCGTACTTAGCATAATCGTCTCTGTTGTCCGTTGACATTGAACCCGAGTTGTCGTAAACCACGGCAACGATTTTTTCGTTGTACCCAGGAGAGTCCGCTCTCGCTTTCATAAAAAGAAAGGCTGAGGTAAAAAAGGAAAGGAACATGAGTGGGATGAGTAAGAGCGAAATTAAAAATTTAACACGCCATTTCATTTTGCTCATTTTTCCTTCTATTAAATTTTTTCAAAAAATACCAAAAATAATTTTTAATAAATTAGGCTTTAATCTCTCTCG
>JAZSDD010000005.1:0-4809 GCA_045530945.1 Christensenellaceae bacterium | reverse complement strand
AAGAGCGTAAAAAATTAATAAAATAATTGCAAAAGTTTTGTTTATGCGTTATAATATATATCTGTATAAATAAAATATATTCGGTAAACGGTAAAATGTTTACTAATAAGAAGTGGAGAATTTATGAAAAAATTTATTGCTGGCTTTATAACCGTTGTACTTTCGCTAACGGCAATTTTAGGATTATCGGCTTGTAAGGGCGGAAAAGAAACAACCTCAATGAAGAATTGGGGAGAGGTTGTTAGTGTTGGTGGCGCAATTGCAGAAACGGAAAATTATTTATATTACATTAACGGATTAGGTTCAAGTGCAGAAGATAATACGTTTGGTAAACCTGTAAAGGGCGCACTCCTTGCGGTGGACAAGTCTACGCTTGCTTCAGACGAAATTAAAACGGAAATAGTAATTCCTAAACTTATGGTTGCATCTGATTATAAGGCTGGTGTTTATCTTTTCGGCGAGGGTGAGGAAACGTACGTATATTACGCTACTCCTAGCACGGAAAAGGATTCTAGTGGTAACGTTGCAAAATCCACTCTTTCTTTTATGAGAACAAAATTAAACGGAAAAAATACTGAAACCTTCTTCTCTGTTAAGGGACTTGGAACTAACTATAGAATGGCAGAAAAAGATGGTGTAGTATATATCGTTTACTACGATGAAGAGGCTAAGGCTCTTAAGAGTTATAACACGGCGGAAAAATCCGTTAACGTTATAGCGGAGATCAACGAAAAAACAACAACCGAAACGGTTCTTCCTAGTGGCTTAACCGTATATCTTAGCCTTTCTACTTATAAATTCGTTAACAATGGTTACGGCGTTCAAGTTTTCTTTACGATGACTGCGTATGCAGAAAACTATTTTGCTGAAAAGGAAGAAGATAAGGGCGAAGATTACGTTCGTGCAGAAGAAAGTTTTAACGTTTTATATTCTTACTCTGTGGGTGACGAAAAGGGTGAGAACGGCGTTTTCGGTAAAATGATTAAATGTGGAGAGGATGGTGACATTGTTTATTCTCCCACGTTAGTAGAGGACGGATATTTCTTCTATTCTGAAAAAAATCTCGTTGGAAAAACCAACACTTATGCTATTAACATTTCCGATTTAACCGTTGCTCCTACGTTAATTAAAAACACTGATTACGTTTCAGAAAACGTTGTGATTGAAAACCTTAACGAAATTTATTATCACGACGGAGAAAAGGGTGCAGTTTACAAAACTTCTCTTACTACTGACGACGCTAAGATTAAACAAACGGTTATTACCGGCAAAACGGTTTCTTCACTTTTATACGTTCACGACGGATATTTATACTATCACGCAGCAAGCGGTAAGTTGGCAAGATACGCTCTCGAAGGAGATGCAAAAGAAGAAAACCTTTCAAGCGATATAGTTTCTTCTACTTGGTACGAACCTCAAATCTTTACTGTAAATAATATTGATTATATATTCTATCTCGATTCTTCTATTGATGGCAGTTCTTACGTTAATTTCGTTAGTCTTGACGGAGAGGTTGTGTTAAATAAAGGCGAAAAGGAAGATGACGAGGCGGACGATTTCTATGAATTACAAGGTCAAAAACTCTTAGGAATTATGCTTGCTCAAGATTCTTGTATTAAAGCAGTAAACGCAATTAAAGAAATTCCTTTAACCAGTGTTGAATATGAAATTATAGAAAACAAAGTAGTGTTTACTACGGTTGCAAAGGCAAGAGCAGAATACGATGCCCTTTCAGAAGAAAGCAAGAAATTTGTTTCTGAAGAAAATCTTGAAAGACTTCTCAATGCTGAAAAGGCACAAATTTTAGCAAACTACTATTACGACCTTAGAGATTTTAGAAACTACGCTAAAATGTCAGATGCAGAAAAGGAAATTTTCAAGCAGGCATACGACGAGGCTAAGGCATATCGTCAAGGTTTAATTAACGAAAAAGATTCTATCTACACGACGTTAAGGGATTTAATCACAGACGACATTAAAATAATGTATCAAGAAGCAGCTAAGCTTTTAGAAGTTAACGATTAATTGAAGTAATAAAACCGCTCCTTAAAGGAGCGGTTTTTATATTTCTTTTTATTATATAACGTTTATTTTTGTTTGCAGTTAAACACAACCCCTATAGTTCCCGGTCCACAGTGAGAGCCAATTACAGGGCCTACGGGTTGAAGTAGAATATCCGCCTTGGGGAATTGAGCCTTAATCTTTTCAATAAAGATATTTGCAGATTCCTCTGCGTCCGCATGAAGAACGACAATCTTATGTTTTTCCACGTCCTTTCCCTTTTGTTTCATAAATTCAACGAGAGTGGAGAGGGCTTTTTTAGTGCCTTTTTGCTTATCAATGTTTACTATCTTACCCTCATCGTTAAAGTGGAGAATAGGCTTTATGCCGAGTAGGTTTCCAAAAATTCTCGTTGCACTGGAAATTCTGCCTCCACGGTAAAGATAGGTAAGATCCTCAACCATAAAATAAGTTGCCGTGCTTTTTATAATTTCTGTCAAGTAAGCGTCTAACTCATCCATCGTTGCGCCTTCGTTGTATTTTAGTGCACCGTAATAAGCGATAACACCACTACCCATTGAGATAAGCTTAGTGTTGATATAACGAATTTCTCTTTCGGGGTATTTTTCTTTTAACGATTTAATTGCAGCAAACATTTGTGCAAAAGTTCCGCTCATTTCGTGAGAGAAGGTAATATAATAAACGTCCTTTCCTTCTTTTAGAACGGGTTCAAAATACTCGGTATAATCGTATTCGTTTAATCCCATAGTTTTTGAAACAGCGCCCTTTCTCATCTTTTCAAAGAAACCCTTGAAATCGTGTTTTTCGCCCATATCGTAAAAATATTCTTCATTATCAATATAATAGGGCATTTTGATAACCGTTAGACCAAGTTCTGCAACCGTCTTATAGTTAAGTTCGCAGTTTGAATCACAAAATAACTTATACATAAATTTTTCCTTATAAACCTTTTCCATAAGCACGAATAGCGCTTTTACTAAAAATATTATATCTTAAAAACCTCCTTTATGTCAATATTGTAACGAAAATTTTTAGTATATGGAAAAAATATCCTAAATTACGCAAGCTAATATAATATCAATAATAAATAAGGAAAGAAAAAGCAAAAAAAATTTCTCTTGCCTTTACCTTTATTTTGGTGTATAATAATTTTAGTCATAGGAGGCGAAAATGCAGTCACTTAAAGAACTTTACAAAGTAGGCAAAGGTCCTTCAAGTTCTCACACCATAGGCCCTGAAAGAATTTCTAAATTTATTAAGCAAAAATATCCCGCAGGTTATGATTTTAAGGTTATATTATACGGTTCTCTCGCAATGACGGGGGAGGGGCACGGCACAGATAGGGTTATTAGAGAAGTTCTTAATAACGTGGAGATTGTTTTCGATAGGCAAACGGAAAATCTTCCACACCCTAACACTATGGACGTTGAGGTTTATAAAAAGGGTGAGTTTGTAACCAAGATTAGGGCGCTTTCCGTTGGTGGTGGTAGCGTGAAAATCGAGGGGGTTGAGTTTGTCCCTCCGGCTTCTATTTATAAAGAAAAAAACTTTACTGAAATAAAAAAGCTTGCATTAGAAAAAGGAATAAAACTCTACGAATACGCCACTATGTACGAGCCTGATATAAGAGAATACCTTAAAACCGTTTGGGAAGTAATGAAAAAGAGCGTTGAAGACGGGCTTTCAAAGGACGGTATTCTTCCCGGTGGGTTAAACATTATAAAAAAGGCAAAACATCTCTATTCTCAAGGCGGTGAAAAAGAAAATCCCGAATTAAAGAGAAATAGGCTTATTTCCTCTTACGCTTTGGCTGTTGCAGAAGAAAATGCCGATAACGGCACTATCGTCACTGCGCCTACCTGTGGTGCGTCGGGCGTGTTGCCGGCAGTTCTCTATTACTATTATAAAGACGTTGGGTTTTCAGAAGAGAAAATCATCTCCGCGCTTGGTACGGCGGGGGTAGTTGGCAACGTTATAAAAACAAACGCGTCAATAAGTGGTGCAGAGTGTGGCTGTCAAGCGGAAATAGGTTCTGCGTGTTCAATGGCGGCGGCGGCAATTTGTGAACTTTACGATTTGTCTGTAGACCAAATTGAGTGCGCGGCGGAAGTTGCTATGGAACACAACTTAGGCTTAACTTGTGACCCTGTTTGTGGCTTGGTTCAAGTTCCTTGCATAGAGAGAAACACTATGGCGGCTTTAAGAGCAATAAGCGCCTTCGGAATTGCTTATTATCTTGCGGATATGCGCAAAATGTCCTTTGATGCAATAGTAAAAACAATGTACGAAACGGGTAGAGATTTAAATAGTAAATATTTAGAAACCTCTATCGGAGGAATTGCTGCAAACTACGGTAAATAAAGGTGGTTTTAAGGAAATTAATAAAAAAACACGTCGTCTTTCTCGTGAAAATTGCGGGAAAGACGACAAAAGAAAAAAATTTTTAAAAAAACGGTTAAATATAATTGACAAGAATTGCGTTTTTGGATATAATACATAAGCATTTAACGAAAAGTTAAATAATATGGCGGCGTAGCTTAGTTGGTTATAGCGGCCGGTTCATACCCGGCAGGTCGTTGGTTCGAATCTGACCGCCGCTACCAGAAATAATCGGCGTTCCGCCGTAGAAATAAAAAATTAAGCGGCCCCTTGGTCAAGCGGTTAAGACACCACCCTTTCACGGTGGTAACATGGGTTCGATTCCCGTAGGGGTCACCAAAAACAAGCATTTTTGAGCAAAAAACGGCTTAAAAGTGCTTTTTTTCTTGCCTTTTTTGCCGAAGTGTG
>JAZSDD010000036.1:0-3435 GCA_045530945.1 Christensenellaceae bacterium | reverse complement strand
GTTAGAATAAAGAACGTTTCTATTTCCGTCTTTTGTGGTTATCGTTCCATATTTATCTTTATCTCTTGTTCCACCGTAACTACCGTCTGCATTTAAGATAAAATGAAGTTCGGGGTGAGGTTGCTTATAAGAAGTATCTCTTGTAGTCCTTTCAAAATCAGGGAAATCACCAGCATCTAAAATAATCGTTTCATCCATATGATCTACTTTTTCGCCATTTGATTTGACTTCTTGCAACCACACTAAGTATCTACCCAACGACTCGGTAGAATATCCGTCCTGATAGTGGTCTGAAACGTCAAAAGGATTGGCAAAAATAATAATATCGTCAAGATGGTCTTTCGTTCCCATTTGGTCAATACCTATAATAAGCTTCCAACCATAGTCCGCTTGAGATTGATATCTAGTTAAAACGAACTTCCCACTTGATAATACTTCTTGTAATTCAACACTCAAGTATTTATCACTATCTTTTTTAAGGTCATAATTGTATCCTTGTTCCGTTTTAATACCAATGCTAAGAGAATCTATAAAATTAGTTAAATTTTTTTCATTAACGTCTGCATCCTTTATTGAAACTGATTTAAACTCTTCGTACTTTTGCATTAAGGATAATTCGCTCAATTCCCCACTTATATCCTTTCCCATATAATTGCAAACCATTACAAGGCAAGCAAAAGCAGAACTGTTTTCCATAGTTTGTTGATATCCTTTAAAATTAGGGAAGAGGGTTAAAGGATATTCTTCGTTAGTTGACTTCATATTGTAAAAATCGTTAACGGTAAAATAAGGCGAATCAAAAACGTCAAACTCGCCGTTTTTGGGTGCACCTTTTCCATATAATTCTTCGTTTAACGAGCCACCGTAACTACCGTCTGCATTTAATATTAAATGCTTTTCAATAGGATTGCTTTCGGCTTTTACTATCCTTTCCGTTTTAGAAACGAATAGAGCCGATAAAACGCCAAAACATAACATTATTGACGTTAAAAAACAAATTGCTCTTTTCATTTTTTCTCCCTTTTTTGTAAAAAATTCATTATTCTATTTCCATTATACAATATAAAGCACGTAAAATCAAATAAAATGGAAAACTTTTTCCGCCCATTATTTAGCAATTTTATTTATTTTTCCTTTAGATTTATCGAAATAATCCCTGAAATTACGCCAACTACAAGGCACAAAAGCACTTCTAAAATGGAAATAGTAAAACCCTTTCCACTAATAAGTGAGAATATTGCGTTTATTAAAAACACGTATAAAAGCCCAGTTATTCCACCTTTAATAAGTCCTTTACCCTCTTTTAAGAATAGTAATGCACCTAAAAATATGCATATCACTTTGATAAATTGATTAACTATTTTAACGGCAATAGAAGAAAACACCGTGATTTTAACAATTAATGCAAATATTAAAATTGAAATTAGCGTTAAAATAATTGAAAAAAGCACCGATTTAATTATAGGCACTAAAAATTCTTTTACAAATCCTTCTTTCAAAAAAAATTCCCCCACACTCTTTTTTATAAGATATGCGGGGGATTTAATTTTAATTACAAGAAGTCAATCAATTATTTTTCTTCTTTCTTTTCTTCGGGCTTTTCTGCGTTTTCTTCTTTGTTCTCTTCTTTTGCTACCGCAGAACCTTGCGCGGGAGCAGTTTGATAAATTGCGCCCTTGTCGAACTTAACGAAAGAGTTTGCGCCAACCTCTAAGGTGAAGGTGTTTTCAGCATCGTTGATTTCAGAAACGAAACCACAAACGCCACCGATAGTTTTAACTCTGTCGCCAATTTTAAGTTCAGACGCTTGAGATTGAGCCTTTTTCTGTTTTTTCTTTGCAGAATAGTTAGACCAGATAAGGTATCCAACGATTAACACGATTAGCACTATCATAACGATAGTCATAGTGTTATCTTTCTTTACAACGTTTAACTTAAACGTACCTTCAACAAGAGCAGTAGTAGCACCCTGTTTGTCGTAAACTTTAATAGTAACAGTTTTTTCACCGATAGCCATATCTTTGGTATCGATAACGCCCATAGTAGTTGCGTCAAGTTTATTCCCCTCTGCATCAACAATTTCAACGTAAGGTTTAACAGCGTATGAATAAGGATAGCCGTTAAATTCTCCGTCTAAAACAAGATAATCAATCTCTTGTCCGTCGTATTTTAAGGTGTAGTCAACGGTAACGCTACTGCCTTTGGTAACTGAAACGTCGTTAACCTTAATAGAAAAGCCACTCTCTTCTGCCACTGCACCAACAGCCGAAAAGGCAAATATTGCTACAAGCGACATAATAAGGGTTAAAAATAACGTAATTTTCTTTTTCATATTTATCTCCTAAAATTTATACAAATTTATCTTAATAATTGTAAGGTATTTTCTTTGCTTTTGCAAGCGAATTATAAAAACTTTTTGTATTTCGCCAAAATTAATCAAAATTTTGGATAGGTGTCTCCCGTTTTTCTATAAAACTCCTCTCTAAATTCAGTAAAGTAATCACCCATAATAGCCTCTCTAACTTTTGCCATAAGGTTATTAAGATAGGTAATATTGTGTAAACTGATTAGCATGCCACCCATCATTTCGCCCGCATTAATCATATGGCGAAGATATGCTTTTGAGTAGTTTTTACAACAATAACAATCACACTCAGGGTCAAGCGGAGTAAAGTCGTTTTTATACGCTCCGTTTCTAACAACCACCTTGCCGTTAGAGGTTAACGCCGTGCCGTTTCTTGCAATTCTCGTTGCAAGCACACAGTCGAACATATCTATTCCCCTATAAACGCCCTCGATTAGACAGTCTGGACTACCAACCCCCATCAAATATCTTGGAATATTAGTGGGATAGAAAGGTAGCATTTCATCCATAACGTCATACATAATTTCCTTAGGCTCACCAACGGAAAGACCTCCTATTCCTATACCGTATTTTGCATAAGGAATAGTTTCTTTTAAGGAAATTAGCCTTAAATCTTTATAAACGTTGCCTTGAACTATTGGAAATAACGCTTGGTTTTCGTTTTTATGGTGATTATAACATCTATCAAGCCAAGAAAGCGTTCTTTGCATTGCCTCTTTGCTTTTCGCATAGTTTGCACCGTATTCAGAACACTGGTCAAACGCCATAATAATATCTGCGCCGAGATTGTTTTCAATTTCCATAGCCTTTTCGGGAGATATAAAATGCTTGCTCCCGTCTATATGCGAATTAAAATAAACACCCTCGTCTTTAATCTTATTTAATTTTGCAAGGGAGAAAACCTGAAATCCACCACTATCCGTTAAAATAGGTCTATCCCAGTTCATAAATTTATGTAATCCGCCGGCGTTTTTAACTATTTCATCGCCGGGGCGCATATACAAATGATAAGTGTTTGATAAAATTATTTGAGCACCAGCTTCCTTTAAATAAGTCGGAGGCCAAGCGGT
>JAZSDD010000071.1:0-17762 GCA_045530945.1 Christensenellaceae bacterium | reverse complement strand
TAAAATTAAAAAAATATAAATTTTTCTATTTTCACACAGAATATCTAGACATTATTTTTAATAGTGAAGAAAGCCCCTCGTTAACTTCTTCTTTTATAAGGGCGTTATCCTCTCCCCGCTCAGATTGTAGTATGGCTATTTCAAGCCCTATTATTTTTCGTTTTTCATCTGATGAAAGGTCTTTTTTCATAGTCATTTCTATTGCTTTTTTTACGTTAGAATAGTCTAATGGCTTATCATTTTCATCTTTTTTTGAAACGGTTTTTATTGTTTTAGTGGGTTTTTCCTCGCCTTTTAACACGTCCTCAAAAGAAAACAGCACACTTTTCGCCACACTTTTATCTAAACCGTGTTCAGCACTTTCAAAAGAGGATTCTTTTATGTTTTCTTCAAACTTTTTCACTGCTAAACTTTGTTCTTTGGTGATTGTTATTTCCTTTTTCTCCTTTTTAGTTATAAAGGAAAAGGGAACAATGGTAAAAAGGAAAATCGCACCATTAAAAAGAGAAAGCGATAAGTTTTCCTCTAAAACAGCAGAAGAAAACGCCTGCATTAAAATTAATGCAAGACTGAGTAGTAAAAATGCACGTTTTTTTCTTTCGGTGTAAGTTTTTACTTTCACCGTAAGCACGATATTAACTACGAATAAAGTTAAGAGTAAAAAGAGGGTTATTAAAAACCTCCAACCTGCATCTAAAAAGGAAAAGATAGCGACAAAAAAATTAAAAATGTTTTCTTTCATAATAAAACCTCTCGCTAATTTTATACCTTTATCGGCTAAAAATAGCGAGAGATTTTTTGTATTTATGTCAATTATTGCATTAAAAATCTACCGTTTCACCAGAAAGAATATTGACTAACGTTTTTCTATAAACTTTGTATCCTAAAACCTCCCTCACGGCGTTAGCGTATAATTCTAACTGTAATATATATTTGTTTTTTAAAGCCTCTATATTTAAGGAAGAATATTTATAATCTATGATTTCCGCCATCTCCCCGTCTACGACAAGCAGATCTATAACGCCTTGCACGAGAACCTTTTCTCCATCCTTACCTAATACTTTTTCGCTATCTATCTGTGCTAAAAAAGGTTGCTCTCTTAATAAGGTTTTACCTTTTAGTCTTGAAGAGAAGTTTTTAACGGCTTTTTCAAGTTTAATAAGGTCAATTTTTTCCACTTCTTCGCAAGTAAGAACACCGTGTTCGACAAACTTTTTTACTTGGTTAGAAAAACTATCCTTTTCATCAAGAGAAGAAAAGTCTAAGTATTCTAAAATCTTATGTGCTATCACGCCACGTTCTGCACCCGTTTCTTCACCCACCCAAACGGCGTTATACGTGGGCACGACTTCTTCACTATTTTGGCTAACGGCTTTTGTTACCGAACATTTTATAGGGAGTGTAGTTGAAGATTGATAAGGATATAAAAAGTCAAGATTTTTTTTCAACTCATTAATCTTTTCATCTTCCGTTTTTCCAACCAAAACTTTTCTTTTTCCCTTTCGCTCTTCCGCCTTTTTGGTAAGCAACTCAGTATCTACTTCTATTGCTTGCATACTTAGTGGAAGATAGTCGATAAACTTGTCTGCCCCAATAAAGAAGTTTCGCCTCGTTTCCTTTTTGCCCTCAAACGTTAAATGCATTGAAAAGGAGGCTCTCGTGGTAGCAACGTAAAAAAGCCTTAAATCTTCTTTTATTTTATCCACGCGCATTTTCTCCTTGAATAACCCTCTAAATAGGTTTTCTTCAAGCAATTTGTTTTCATCGTCATAATTTTTAAGGCAAAAACCAAGTTGATAATCTTTTAGTACCTCTTCGCTTTGCGCACGGCGATTAACCCCTTTCTCTAAGCCACAAACTATAACGACGGGAAACTCTAACCCCTTTGACGCATGAATAGTCATAAGCCTTACGCTATCGCCACCAGATGATGGTGAAACCAAAAAGTTTTTGGGTGATTTTTCTATTAAATTTAAAAATTCGTGAACCGTATAGATTTTATCCTCTAATGCCTTTTTAAGGAAAAAACTTATTCTCTTTATTTTCTCTTCGCCTTTTCCCTTAGCCACGATATAGTATTCTAAGCCACAATCTTGAATAACCTTTTCTAAAATTTTGCCAGCACCTAAAAAATCTGCTAAAAATCTTAGCGAAGTGATATACTCGTCAAACTTTTTGAGTTTACTGCTTATTTCCCCTTGCATATTTTCCAACGCATACTTATACGCTAAGAAAAAATTTCTATCTTTTTTCTTGTCCTTATCTAACTGAGAGAGATAATCTTTATATAAAAGAGAAATCCTAAGAAGTTCTTCTTCTGTAAAATTACCCACCGGGCTTTTCATAACGGAAACTAAAGGAATATCCTCCGCCATGCAATCGATAAGCTTAAGAATACTTATTAGAAGTTGAATTTCTGGATAAACTAATAAGTTTTCAGAAACCTCAGAAGAAATAGGAATATTTAACCTTAAAAGGTCTGAAACAAGGCTAAACACATAGTCGTTATCCCTATTTTTATTTAGAATTACAATGTCGGAATAGGTCACCTGTCTTTCGCATTTAAGTTTGGTGTCATAAAATTTCTTATTTAACTCTTCTCTTATAATGCTTTCAATTAAAAGAGCAATTTTAGAGGGATAATCTTCTTTATAAACCTCCGCCTCTTCAAGTAAATCGTAAATTTTAGGCGAAACACCTTGTTTTTCCTCACTTTCTTTATTTAATAAATAAAGTGAAGTTTGCCCAACCTCGCTATCTGGATAAATTCCACCACCTATAAGTTTAGCAGTAGAACAATAGTCCGTTCCGTACAAATTTTCCGTCATCGAATAGGAAAAAATCTCGTTTACAGCGTTAAGTATGCCGTTCGCGGAACGGAAGTTATGATTGAGACGAACGGTTTTTTCGCCCAAGTCTTGCATCTTTTTTTCTTTTTCTTCAAAGATTTCTGGACGGCAACCTCTAAACCCGTAAATACTTTGTTTTACGTCGCCAACCATAAATAAATTATCAGATGAAACTAAGGATAAAATCTCTTCTTGAACGCCGTTCACGTCCTGATACTCATCTGCAAAAACGTAGTTATAATTTTCAACGATGGAATCACGAATTTCATCATTTTTTAGCACTTTTAAGGCAAAATGTTCTAAATCGGCAAAATCTAAAAGGTTTTCATCCCTCTTTTTTTGCGAATAGGTTTTGTCAAAAAGTTCCACGATTTCAAATATACCCTCTAAATGAGATTTGATCTCTAAACCTTTTTTCTCATCCGTTCCCTTGTCTGAAATATGTTCGTTAACCCTCTTAAAAAGACTTTGAAGTCTTGTATGAACGCTTTTAACTTCTTCTCTTAGCTCTTTTTGCTCATCACTTAATTTTCTGCCAAACTGTAAGGATAATTTATAACCCTCGAACTTCTTAAAAGCGTATAAATCCTCTAAAATAACGGTATTAATATCCTCTATCATTTGAGAAAGGATACTTTTAGCATTTTCAAAATCAAGCGTTTTCGCCCTATATTCTAAATCCTTTGAATATTCAAGCAGATTATTTAAGGTGATTAATAAATAGTCTTTATATTTTTTGCACGCAAGGTTAAAGTCTGAAAATATTGATAAAACTTTTTCTACGTACGCTTTTGGGTTAGCGTCCACCTGTAAAAATTTATGCGTTTCAGTGATAAGCGACTTAAACGCTTTATCAGAACGATATTTTCCGTGCCTTCTTAATAATTTTAGAAAGTTTTTATTCTTTTCACGGTAAAGATTGGAAAAAACCTCGTTTATGCTTTCTTCTATTAAAAGGTCTGCCCTATTTTCGTCTGCAATACTAAAATCGGGTGAAACTTCTGCAATAAAGAAATATTTTCTAATAAGTCTTGAACAAAATGCGTGAATAGTGCAAATATCCGCCGTTTCTACAAGCAAAATTTCTTCGGCAAGGTTAGCGTTTTGTGGAATTGTTTCAACTAACGCCTTTTTTAATTTTTCCTTCATCTCAAACGCCGCCGCCTCGGTAAAGGTAACGCACAAAACGTTTTTAACGGAAGTTTTTCCCTCGATTATTAATCTGATAAGCCTTTCTATCATAACGAAAGTTTTTCCACTTCCTGCGGATGCGGAAATTAGAATATTGCCCTTTTCGTGATTAATAACGTCTAACTGTTCCTTTTTAAGTTCAGGCATTTTCATCACCTCCGTACACGGCGTTTACGATATCACTATCGTTAACCTTACCTATTTCTCTTTCGCCACCCTCTTCAAAAAGACAGCAAGACTTATATTTACACCACTCGCAAGCCCCCTTTATAGGTGATGGGATAATAGTGCCTTTATTCATATAATCAACGGCCTTTTCACTCATCTTTTCCGCATATTTTAAGTATGCTAAAAGGGTGCGCTCGTCTACTGCGCCTTTAATTTCCCCATCCTTAACTGTTAAGGGAAGATATTTTGAAACACCGTCTTCTTCAATAGTTTTATCCTGCAAGTTAATTATCTTTATATCGTCAAGAGTTTTGCCCTTAAAAATAGGCTCTTGCTTGTTTTTATTTGACTTATATTCATCTTGAACGTCGTAATAATAAACGCCTGCAAGTTTTTTATCTTTTATAGATAAAGCATAAAGCCACAACTGCATTTTTATTCCCGAGAAAAGCCCCTCGTTACTATCGTCAACCTTTCCCGTTTTATAGTCTATAACCCTAAAATAATCATCAAAGGTATCAACCCTATCTATCTTCCCACCAAGTTTAACCTTTCCATCAGCAAGGGAGAAAACAAATTTCCTTTCAAGGTTTTCTTTTTCCGCCTTAAAATGGGAAGAATTTAAAAAGTTATAGGTGTTAACACAATGTTTTTTGCACTCCTCTAAGGAGATAGAAAGGTTTGTTTCCGTTTCGGGTGAAGATAAAAATTTACTATACCTCTCGTCTTTAAGCACGTTTTCTTTGCAAGATAAAAATAACGTGTAAATATCACTATCTTCTTTTATCTTGTCCATTTCACTTACAAAAAGGTAGAAAATATCGTGCATAATATTTCCCACGGCAAGAGAGGAAACTTCGCCAACTTCCCTTTCCTTAACGCCTAATGCGTGTCCCATATATGAACGGAAAGGGCATTTATAAAACTCCTCAATAGTGGTTGGGCTTATGGTAGAATTAACTAAAACCTTGGCGTTTTCTATTTGTTTTACCATCTCACCGTTAGCAAACGATAAAATGTTTTTGGTTATTCCCTTATCGTCTACCAAATGAAAACGTAATGCCTCGTTAATATCACCGTCTTTCCACTCGGTAAAATTAGCGCAATCAATAGCAAAGTTTTTAAGGGATTGATTATATGATAAATATCTTTCCGTTTTTGGAAAGTCAATTAGAGTAAAATTGTTTTCAAAAAAGGTAATTATCTCACTTTTTAGATTTTTATCACCTTTAAGAGAAGACGTTGGATAAGAAAGGTAAAGTTTATTCTTAAAAGATGATAGTGATATAGCAATTTCTTCTCTCACTCTATGATTAACGATTTTAATCTTAGGTTCTACTATTACTTTTAGTTCGGAAAGTTTATCAATCTCTGTATCAGATAAAAGCGCCGTATCTTCTTTAATTCCGGGAACAGAAGAAGTTAGCGAGCAAACGAATAAATTTTCCGCCTCACTCTGCGCACACTCTTTAAAATTACCCACGAATACCGCGTCGTTATACTGAGGAATAATAGAAAGTTTAAGCGCGTTAATTCCACTTAAAAAAGTAGCTCTAAATTCACGCCCTTCTATATTATTTCCTAAAATGCTTTCCATCTCTTTTAAAACGCTATCTACCTTAGAGTAAATTTGCTCGGAGACTGCTCTTTCTTCAAAACGATTGTGCTTTTTAAGTTCCAAAGAAAATAACTCGAGTTTTTCCTTTACGTTAAGGTCATTAAGAAAGTTAGTTAAGTTAAACTTACTGAGCATATCGCTAAGTTTTTTTCTTAACCCCTCAATTAAGATAAACTCACTCTCGTTATCGGTAGCAAAAGTAAAAGGACGCATAAATTGCGAATAATTTACGTTATATTTATATACGTAATTTATAAACGCGTCGTTAACTTCTTTATCAGAAGAAAATAGTGGGTTTTTAATTAAAGAGAAAACCTTTTCCCTTTCAAAATTTTTAATAAAAATATCGATATAGGAAAAAATTAAAGTGATAAGAGGGTGATTATCCACCTTGTACTCAGTGTCAACGTAGTAAGGCACGTTTAGTAGATTAAACGCCTTTATAATTGATGAATTATTCGTAGGAGAAGAAAGTGCAACGGTAAAATCTTTGTACCTTTTGCCTTTTAACACCTCCGTTCTAATTATTGAGGCTATTTTTTCCGCTTCTTCATCTTCAGATGACGCAGTAAAAAGGGCAATTTTATCGGTGCTTACCTTTTCTATTTTTTGTAACGGATTAAATAATTTATCTAAAATTATTTTGCTCTCAACGCTTTTTGGAGAATTTTCAAAGGTGGTGGCCACCTTTTCGCCCATTTCATTGCAAAGGGTTTTTAATCTTTCTATCGTTTCGTTAACGAAAGCAAAATGGTTTTCACCATAAGGCAAAATTGCCGTAACTGACTTTGCTTTTTTAATCAAAGCTTTTATTCCCAAAAGGTTTTGAAGAGTAAATCTCGTTTGCCCAACTAAAAAAACGTTAGTATTTTCTATCTCGTCTAATTTTTCAATGGTTTCTGGAAGACGTGAAAGCGCGGAACTTTGGTCTTCAATATCCTTCTCACAAAGATAATTTTCGTATGCAGAAAAAATAACGCCTATATCTTCAAGTTTGTTTTTTAAAACACCAACAACACCCTCGCTTGCACGTATAATATCGTTTGAAGTAACGCCTGCGCTTTTGAGTTGCGCAATAAGTTCGTAAACGGAGGGGGCAATATCTTTACCTTTGTTTAACGTTTTTAGGCTAAGCTCTCCTAAAAGTTTTTTTATAACCATAGAAGAACCCTCTTTAGAAAGCGACTTATTATCGCCCCCTTTTACACGCAAAAAGTTACCGAAAGAATATACTTCGGTATTAAAAGTTCCGATAAAGCACGAACAAATCCTATTCTCTGCCATAAGGGAAGATTTCTCATCACAAAAAACTAAGTTTTTTTCGGCAAGAGAATTTTTGCCTTTTAGTTCTCTGCAAAGTAAATGGTATACGTAATGATAAGAATCTGTGCAAATTATTTTAACCACGTTTTTATTATAACATAATTAGCGCACTTATTAAAGCACTTTTTAAAAACCTTTGCCTAAGATTTTACAATTTTTTTATTTTGTGTTATTATACTATAAGAATATAATGTTAATCTTTAACCCCTTTATTAAGGGCAACTAATAAAATCGGAGAGAAAAATGAAAAAAAGAATTTTTTCCATAATTGCACTTGCACTCGTTTGTGTTTTTACACTTTCTGCTTGTGATGGATGCACTAACTTGCAACCGATAAATTTCACTAACGCATTTAACGGTGGCAGTGGCTTAAAAGAAGAAAATCCCGTTTCCGGCTACCAAGAAACACTAACTTACGACGTTAGTTATGATAAATCTCACGAGGGATACGCTATAAATAATGGACTAAGCTCAAACGAGGACGTTAAGTTTAAGTTTGAAAACGGAAAATACGTTTCAACTCTAACCGTACTTTCCTCTTTTAGTGAAGCACCGATCCCCCTTGAAAGCGATATTATTTCCAATCTTCAAGATAACCAAAAACAAGCATATCATTTGCACACGGAATTTTCAATTGACGTAACCTACGAAATTACCGGCAGAGAACTTTATTCTAACACCGACACTATCGTTAGCGACGTATATTTTTGTGATTCCACCCTATCTTACGCACCAGTTTATTCGTTAACTAATGCAAACTACACCAACCTTTATTATTCTACAAATAGTGAAGCAGTAAAGGAAAAAACAATTAGCGAAGTTAAGTATAATAAAAATAATTACACTGTAAGTTTTACCTCGGATGAAAATAAGCCTAAAATCACCACCAAAGAATATAACTTCAAATCGATAATAGATAATGCACAACTCTTATTTGCATTAAGAAACTTCCCTCTTGCATTGGAAGGTTCGCAAGCCCTTCCCGTTGTTGCATCTAACTATGGTGAAGCAGTTCCCCTTGCAGTTAGAAACACTCAAAAAAACACTATAAAATATGAACAAGATAAACCCCTTTCATACAACTACGAAAACTTTGAAGGGGACGTGGAAATTTCACATTTGCTATTTTACAGAAACGAGGCTAACGAAACGGGAGCAATGCAACACGTTTATATTCAAAACAAAGTTGATAACTCCCCCCTTGCATACAAATCTTTATTAGTTCGCTACGTTGAACCCTTAACTTCAATTTACGGAACTATCGTGCCAATGGGCGTTCTAGTATATAATCTAAGTAGCGTTGTCGTTGGATAAATAAATATAAAAAATTAGTGCGTTTACAAATAAATGTAAACGCACTTTTTTATTGTAATCAAATAATTATTAACGCTAAATTAAATAGAAAAAACACCAACTACGATTGGTGTTTTTATCATAAAATTTACTTATTTCCTTTGGTATTTGTTTTATAGTTAGCGCCCTTTACGCTCCAAACGTTTTCAAGCTCAGTAAAGTCTAAGTTCTCGCAATCTTCAAAAGCAGAAACTCCAAGTTCGGGAGCACCGGTAACTGCGGTAGCGTTAACTACTCTAAGTTCACCGCATCCATAAAATGCATAAGGACTAACCTTAACTAACGATGCGGAAAGAACGATTTCTTCTATCTTAGAAGCCTTAAACGCTCTAACTCCAATTACTGATACACTTGAAGGTAAGGTAAGTTTTTTAACGCCTGAGTTAGCAAAAGCAGATTCTTTAATTTCTGCAAGATTTGAACCGTCGTCAAAAGTAACGCCATTTCCTAAATAAGAACATCCTTCAAAAGCAAAGTTGTCAATAGTAGTAACTGATGCGGGAATATTGATTGATGCTAAATCTCTACAACCTTGGAAAGCGTATTTTCCAATAGAGGTAACGTTTCCAACTAAATTAACCTTTCCAACAAGCAAAGTTCCTGCAAAACCATACATAGGAATTTTATATTCTCCCGCAGGTTTAATGGTGACTTCCGTTAAAGAGGTGGGTATATAGTAGGTTGCGGTAGCAGAACCGAAGTTAACAGTTATCGCCTCACCATAAGAATACTCTTCCGTGCCGAAAACAAATGCGAAAATTCTCTCTGCGTTAACCGACTTACCGTCCGCCTCGTCCGTTTCGTACATAAAAGAATCGGAAAGAGCCGTTTTGCCTACGAAAGGAAGAGTGATTTTTGAAAGTTTTTTCATTTTTTGGAAAGCTCCACCGGCAATTTCAGTTACGGTATCGGGAACGATAATTTCTTCTAACGTGTCGTTACCTGAAAATGCGTTGGTTGCAATTCTACCAACTACTTTTTCCCCTGCAACTGCGCCGATGTCTAACGAGGTTAAATTCTCACCTTCATCCACGTAGCCGTAAACGGTGTAGAAATCTTCCCCAGCGTATTTTTTTATTAAAAGTCCCTTTTTGCCATTTGCGTTATCAGGATTTTCGCACGCTACGAGCGAGAACGCCGAAACGGTTATAAGCACCAATGCTAAAAGTATATTTAGGATTTTTTTCATAAAGCCCCTCTATAATTATTTATACTTATTTAGTTTATCATTTATATTGCTTTTTGTCAATCAATAATTTTTACTCACGCTCTTTTTTTACCTCTTTTTTTATCTTTTTATAAAAAAGCCAACGCTTATTTAGTAGATAGCGTTGGCTTTTAGTTAAATTATTGCTTTCCCCTCGAAAAAACTGTTGAAAAATCCTGAGACACCTCCAACTTGTTTTTCAAATTCTGAAACAAGACAATCGGGTGATGCGTTAGTAAAAGAATAGTTTTTATAATAATTTTTTATACATTTAAAAAACTTTTCATCACCTATCGTTTTTCTTAAATTGTCGTACATAACGCAAGGCTTTACGTAGGCTATATTAACGTATTCATACTCACTTGAAAAATCTGATAAACTTCTTAGCATTGAAGTATTAACTTTGCCGTAAATTTTGTCGTATACCGAACAGAAAGTCTTATAAGTTTTTTCAGAAGAAGTTATAAGCGTTTCTCTATCAAAACCGTATTCTGGATGATTTTCATAGAACAACACCACAAAATACTCTGCAAGCCCCTCATCTAAAAAACCATATTTTATCTCATTATTACCAACTACCGTTTGCCACCATTGATGAGCCGTTTCGTGAACTATAACCTCACCGTAAGCAAGGGGTTCAAGGTCGTCGCTTATCATTACTAATGCTGGAAATTCCATACCCCCTTGAACGAACTCCGTTTGCACTACGGAATACGTTTCGTAAGGATATTCTCCTATCGTTTTAGTAAAGTATTCCATGCTTTTTTTAGCATATTCTAAGGATTTTTCAGGCGTTTCGTCTTGATAATAGTAGTATAAAATTTCCGTGCCGTTAACCCTTTCACTCAAACTTTCAAATTCCTTAGAAAGAGTTAGTGCAAAAGACCTTGCGTTATCTATCTGATAGGTGTTTGTGACCTTTCCGTTTTTATTTACGCTTTTTTGAATTTTTCCACTACTTGCAATAACGTATTCTTCACTGCAAGTAAAATTTACAACGTAATCTGCAACGTCACTAAAAAAGGGATCTCCGTTAGCGTAATAAACGCACTCGTAAAAAGCACCGTCCTCTATCGCACAAAGAATAGGATAGAAATTTGCTAAGTTCACGCTTTTTTCCGTTATCCCAGTTCTTGCAATAACATTTGCTAGATTAAGGCGATATTCAATATTTATAACCGTTCTTTCCTCAGGGAAAACCTCGTCAAGCAGTTCAACTTCTAACACGTTGAAATCCTCTCCAACAACACTAAAATTGAGTGCTTGCCCTTTTTCATTATATACTTTTAATATCTCAATATTGCCGTAATTTAGGCCGTTATAATAGGCTTTTGAAGTATATTGGGGAGATATTGGCGAATACTTTGCGCCTTCACGAAATGCGTTTGCATATAAATTGAATTTAATGCCTTTAAAAGCATTTTCGCTGTGGTTATAAAACTCAACTTTTTCCTCTGCCGTTAAAACGTTGCCATCAAGTTCACACGTTATTTCATAAAAAGAACGATTGGTTTCTTTTTTACAAGATGCAGAAACCGTGAATATAGGAAGTATAAATACAATTAACAATAAACTTACTTTTTTCATAAAAAAACTCCGAAAAACACTTAACTATTAAGTATTTTATTCGGAGTTTTAATTTTTAATGATATTATTTTTCCTCTATCGTTAGATAAGTTAATGGATTAACATTAACGCCGTTTTCCATAACTTCAAAATGAAGATGCGCACCGTCTTTATATTCTTGTCTGTTGCTTATAGATACCGCACCGATAACATCGCCTTGACTTACCGTTTGTCCCACGGTAACCATATCCCCGTCTGCCAAAGAATTATAAACTGTTTTAAGTCCGTCCCCGTGATTAATTACAACGGTTACTCCTTGTAAAAGGGTTTTTTCAACGCTTTCAACCTCTCCGTCTAATACTGCGTAAACGGAAGCGCCCTCTTCGGCATAAAAATCCATTGCAGTGTGAGTAGAAAATCTACCAAGCGTTTGATTGAACACCATCGTTTCGCTATATTCACTATAAGAATTTGTTTCCACCGGCATTATAAAGGATATAACGCTAACAACGGGTTCAGAGGGAACGTCGTCGGGTACGTCGGTTGGCGTGTCGTTTGTTTCGGGGTCTTCAATATCACCGTTAGTTGGCGGAGCGTCTATGCCACCGTCGTCTATAACGGGTGGTTTTTCTTGCGAAATTGACTCACTTCCCTTATTAACTATAACGAGCGTCATTGAAAGCCCAATAGCAAGTATACAAAACGCAAGAACGATATAAAGTGCGTTTCTTCTAAAAAATGTAGTAATTTTTCCGTTAGTTCTTTTCATAATAACCTCCAAAATTTTCAATTTGATTATTGCCTAAAATAATTTTTTTATACTCTTTAATTAAAAACTTCCATAAATTATCGGCAAGCCTATTTTTATTCCCCTTTCACTTTTGAAAACGTGTACGTTGATAACCTTTCCATTTATCATTTTTTTGAACTTGATTTTATTAGAAAAACCGTAATAACTAATTCCCTCTTCCGTTTCTTCTATAAAAACTTGTTTCGCAGAAAGACTATCAAATATTTCGTTGGGAGAAAGAATAGAATTTTCTAAAAAAACAGCCTCACCTCTTTTAGAAACAAATAAGCTTGAACTCCTTTTATCCACCTGCATAATCTTTGCGTTAGAAGAAGATGATAATAGATAAACCTCATATCTGCCGTTATATTTTTCAAGATAGGTAGTTGAATTTATATACGCACTGCAAACTACTAAAAATATTGAAGAAAATATTAACAGCAATGCGCAAAATTTTTTCATAAAAAAACTCTCCTTGTTTTCAAGAAGAGTTATTGACAAAAATATTAAATCTTATTCAATTTCAGAGTGTTTTATAAAAATTCCGATATTCCACAATCTCTAACTAACGTCATACCGTTAAAAGTTTCGTAAAAATCTCCACTAATCTTCACAAAAGCGTCGTTTGGAGTAATCTTTTTGCCTCCAAGAGCAATATACGTTTTCTCAACCAAGTCAAATATTTTAAGGTAGTTAAAAGTTTCGGTATATAATATTTCTTTAACAACTGAAATTTGCTTTTCTTTCTCAGCACATAAATTACTTTGATAAACGAGCCACTTTGAATAGTCGGTTTCCTTTGAGCTTTCAAGTTTAGATAAGTTTTCCGCCCTTTCAAGATAATCTGGGGAGGCAACACCGTCATATTCAGAAGAAAAAGCAAGGGTGTAAATTTTAGCAATTCTCTTAGCGTAAAAAAGAGATGAGTTTCTATCTCCGTGAAGTTTTGCACATATATCGGGAGCGCTGTTTTTATAAAAACTTCCAAGTGTAATTGCATCTGCAAGCCTAACTTTAATGGCGTTTTCTATTAACGTTAAAAGATAATCTTCCCTTATTTTAGATAAGAGCGAATAAGTTTCCTCAACGGCAGATTTTATTAATGAATATGCCTTTTTGTTAGTGGGCGTTTCCGTTATTATTCCAAAAATACGATAATCCACTAATGATATTAACTTGCTCATAACAAAAGCAAACTCTTCGGCACACCCCTTTTCGTCGTCAATAATTTTTTCAACGTCAAGTAAAATACGTCTATCAAAATCTAAACGAACTCTGCTCTTTTTATTATCCTTATAAATTTCAAAATAAGAATTGAGCGTGTCGTCAAAATTAAATTGGTCAATAATAAATAAACAATATAAGTTTTTTTCCGTAGCAATTTTCCCTGCAAGGTTAAAATATTCGTTGCCAAAAGAAATTATCATTCTTGCATTTTCGGGAATAACCACGTCACCACCGTCACGCGGATTAAAAATTATTCTAACCTTTATACCCTTTAATAATAGCGCCTTTTCAACCGGCTCAACTTTTTCCTTGTAATCTTTTTCGTTACACAAAAAAACTGCTATCCCAAAAGGAATTAGCATATTTGCTATTTCTTGCGTTTTAAGCACGGTGTTTCCGAAATAAAACTCAGTACTTCCTATCGCACTAAAATTTTGCTTTGACAATTTATTAAGGTTGGATATAACTTCTTTTACGTTTTTCATAGACTTAATTAAATAGTAAATCAAAAAATGGAAAAAGTCAAGGCGAAAAACAACTTGTGCGTGTTTTTGGCGTTTTTTTAACATTTTTTTGCAAAAAACGGCACTTTTTTTAAAAAACCTCTTGAAATTATATATTAATATGGTATAATAATTACATAAAACTATGGAGGTTTGTGGAAAATGAATAAGAAAGAATTAGTTAGAGCAATTGCTAACAAATGCGGCATCACCTTAAAAGAGGCAGGTGAAGCGTTAGAGGGATGCATCGGCGCAATTACCGATAGCTTAAAAGCTGGTGAAAGCGTTCAAATTTCAGGTTTTGGTACTTTTGAAGTTAAGTCTAAACCTGCAAGAGAAGGCATCAATCCTAAGACTGGTGAAAAGATTAAAATTGCAGCATCAAAAGCACCTGCTTTCAAATTTGGTAAAGCATATAAAGATTTATTCTAATCTAAAAAAATTAACACCTTGCTACTTAGCAAGGTGTTTTTTTAATCTAAAATTATACTAAACTATTTATTATATACACATAAAAAAAGCACGACTTAAAGTCGTGCTTTTTATTTTTTTGTTATAGACTAAAATTATTCTACAATTTTAGCAACAACGCCTGAACCTACGGTTCTTCCGCCTTCACGGATAGCGAAACGGAGACCTTCTTCCATAGCGATAGGAGTGATGAGTTCAACATTGATTTCAATGTTGTCACCAGGCATAACCATTTCTACGCCATCAGGAAGTTTGATAGATCCGGTAACGTCGGTAGTTCTGAAATAGAATTGGGGACGATAGTTGTTGAAGAAAGGAGTGTGACGTCCGCCTTCTTCCTTGTTCAATACGTAAACTTGACCAACGAACTTGGTGTGGGGTTTAACTGAACCGGGTTTAGCAATAACTTGTCCTCTTTCGATTTCTTTCTTATCAACACCACGGAGAAGAGCACCTACGTTGTCACCTGCTTGAGCAGAATCAAGAAGTTTTCTGAACATTTCAAGACCGGTAATAACGGTGTTCTTGCTTTCTTCTTTTAATCCTACGATTTCAGCGGGATCGTTAACGTGTGCAACACCTCTTTCTACTCTACCAGTAGCAACAGTTCCACGACCAGAAATGGTGAAAACGTCTTCAACAGGGAGAAGGAAGGGTTTAGCTTCGTCTCTTTCGGGGTTAGGAATATAGCTATCTACGTTATCCATAAGTTCGAAGATAGGAGCACATTCTGCGCTGTTTTTGATTTCATCAGCAGAGTGGTCAGCTTGAGCGAACTCTAATGCTTTAAGAGCAGAACCCTTGATAATAGGAGTATCGTCTCCAGGGAAACCATATTCAGAAAGAAGATCTCTGATTTCCATTTCAACAAGCTCTAAAAGTTCAGGGTCATCAAGTTGGTCACACTTGTTCATGAATACTACGATATAAGGAACGCCTACTTGACGAGCGAGAAGAATGTGTTCTCTAGTCTGGGGCATTGGACCGTCGGTAGCAGCAACAACTAAGATTGCGCCGTCCATTTGAGCAGCACCGGTGATCATGTTCTTAACGTAGTCAGCGTGTCCGGGGCAGTCAACGTGTGCATAGTGACGTTTTTCAGTTTGGTACTCAACGTGTGAAGTGTTAATTGTAATACCACGAGCCTTTTCTTCAGGTGCCTTATCGATTTCGTCATATCTCATTTTTTGAGCGTTACCGAGTGAAGATAAGGTCATAGTGATAGCTGCGGTCAAAGTGGTTTTACCGTGGTCAACGTGACCGATAGTACCGATGTTAATGTGCGGTTTGCTTCTGTCAAATTTAGCCTTTGCCATTAATGTTTCCTCCAAAATTTCAAATTGATAATATTTTTTTAATTTTTTATTAAATATTAGGTTTATTTTACAATAAAAAAGTACAATTGTCAAGAATAATATTACTAATTATGCTTTTTTACCGATTATCTTTTCCGCTACTGACTTAGGTACTTCTGCGTAGTGGCTGAACTGCATTGTGTAGTTACCTCTACCTTGCGTTCTACTTCTTAAATCAGTTGCATATCCAAACATTTCGGATAGCGGAATATGCGCGTCTATAACCTTAACGCCGTTTCTATCTTCAGTTCCTTGGATAATACCACGACGTGCGGTTACGTTACCCATAAGGTCACCAAAGTAGTTGTCGGGAGTTACGATTTCTACTTTCATCATCGGCTCTAAAAGAACACTCTTTGCTTTTGCAAGACCATCTCTAAGAGCCATTGAACCTGCAATCTTGAACGCCATTTCAGAAGAGTCAACGTCGTGATAACTTCCGTCGTAAACAGTTACCTTAAAGTCAACAACTTCGTAGCCTGCTAAAATACCGTTTCTTGCAGCTTCTTGAATACCCTTGTTTACAGGTTGAATAAATTCCTTAGGAATTGAACCACCAACAGTTTCGTCAATAAATTCGTAACCTTTGCCTGCTTCTTGAGGCTCTAAACGAATCTTACAGTGACCATATTGACCGTGACCACCACTTTGACGAACGAACTTACCCTCAGCCTCAACGGCTTGACGGATAGTTTCTTTGTAAGCAACTTGTGGCTTACCAACGTTTGCTTCTACTCTAAATTCACGAAGTAATCTATCAACGATAATTTCGAGGTGTAATTCACCCATACCTGCGATAATGGTTTGAGCAGTATCGGGATCGGTATAAGTTTTGAAAGAGGGATCTTCTTCTGCAAGTTTTGCAAGAGCAAAGCCCATCTTTTCTTGACCAGCTTTGGTCTTAGGTTCAATTGCAATTTGAATAACGGGATCTGGGAACTCCATCTTTTCGAGAATAATGGGGTTAGCCTCGTCACAAAGCGTATCACCTGTCGTGGTATCTTTAAGACCTACGATAGCGCAAATTTCACCTGCGCAAACCTCTTCAACCTCTTCTCTATGGTTAGCGTGCATACGAAGAATACGTCCAATTCTTTCCTTCTTACCCTTTACGCTGTTGTAAATATAAGAACCGGTTTTGAGAGTACCAGAGTATGCTCTAAAGAAAGCGAGTTTACCAACGAACGGCTCTATCATAATCTTAAATGCAAGTCCGCAGAAAGGTTCGTCTACGTCAGGTTGTCTCTTAACCTCAGCATCGGTGTCGGGATGAGAACCGATTGTTTCGCCAACGTCTATTGGGCTTGGTAGATAATCAACGATTGCATCTAATACGTTTTGAACACCCTTGTTTCTATAAGAAGAACCACAAAGTACGGGAGTAACCTTCATTGCGAGAGTTGCTGAACGTAAACCTTTTTTGATTTCTTCAATAGAAAGGTCACCTTCTTCAAAGAATTTTTCCATCAATGCATCATCAGATTCTGCAGCGATTTCTACTATCTTTTCTCTATATTCTTCTACTTGAGCCTTTAAGTCTTCGGGAACTTCGGTAACGTCAATATCCTTACCGAGGTCGTCAAGATAAATATACGCTTTTCTTTCAATAATATCTACGATACCCTTGAAAGTGTCTTCCTTACCGATAGGAAGCGTAATGGGAAGCGCATTGGTGTGAAGTCTTTCACGCATCATATCGATTGCGTTAAAGAAGTTTGCACCGTTGATATCCATTTTGTTAACGTATGCGATACGTGGAACTTTATATTTGTCCGCTTGTCTCCATACCGTTTCACTCTGGGGTTCAACACCACCCTTCGCACAGAAGGTTGCAACAGCACCGTCTAATACACGGAGTGATCTTTCAACCTCGATAGTGAAGTCAACGTGACCGGGAGTGTCGATAATGTTAATTCTGTGATCTTTCCAGAAACAGGTAGTAGCAGCACTCGTGATGGTAATACCACGCTCTTGTTCTTGAGCCATCCAGTCCATACTTGCGCCACCGTCGTGCGTTTCTCCGGTTTTGTGAATTCTACCGGTATAGAACAAAATCCTTTCGGTGGTGGTGGTTTTACCAGCGCCGATATGCGCCATTATGCCTATATTTCTGGTAGTGCTTAAATCAATTTTTTTCGGCA
>JAZSDD010000020.1:0-14017 GCA_045530945.1 Christensenellaceae bacterium | reverse complement strand
ACGACATGGCTACGATCCGACTTGATATATTCCGAGTTGTTCTCAATATACGTTAGAGGCTATATTAAAGCACGGTGTAATTAAAGGCTGGGCTTTAGGCTTTTGGCGTATATTAAGATGCAATCCTTGGAGTAAGGGGGGTTTTGATAAAGTTCCAGATAAAAAAAGCCAAGTAAAGTGGGTATATTAAAAAAATGAACGTTATAAATTTTTCTCAGCCAATTACGGGAAATTTTCTCGTTGATATAATTTTATGGTTAGTTACAAGCACGGGTTCAGTTGCTTTAGGTATTATTTTATTTACAATTTTACTTAAAGTAATAACTCTTCCCTTTGATATTATATCAAGAAGGTCTATGCGTAAAAACTCTCTATTAATGGAGGAAATGAGACCTGACCTTGAAAGACTTCAGAAACAATACGCTAATAATAAAGACCTCTACAATCAAAAAATGATGGCTCTTTATAAAAAGAACGGCTATTCAATGTGGGGATCTTGCTTACCAACTATCTTAACGTTAGTTATTTTTATCGTTGCTATTAACGGATTTACGGCATACTCTCAATATCAAAACAGAGTATACTTTTACGAAATGTCAAAGTCATTTAACAACGTTATTTACGAAGGTTTTGAAAAAGATGGTGAATATATCACCACAGATGAAGAAGGAAAATTAATAATTTTTGACCAAGAACTTTATTCTAAGCTTGAAAATAGCGAAGAAATTTCTACTTCTAATCATAAAATCGTTGCTTATCAAAAGCACGGCGAAAACGGATATTCAGTTTATACTGAAAACGGCTTTATTAAATATTCTGTTGTTTTTGATAGTTATAGTGGCGAAATAAAAGAAGAAAAGTATGAATTAATTGAAGAAAACCTTTTTAAGGATAAAAACTTTGAAAATAGTTCTGATTTAATCTTTGCAGGTTTTGAAATTGACGGTACTTTTATAAAATTAGATAAAACTGCTAAAAAGTTAGTTTTTGATAAAGAGGCTTTGTATAAACAAGTTAAGCAAGGCGAAAAAACAGCAGAAATTAACGCAGGCGATTTTAAAATAACAGTAAATCTTTCCGGAAGAGATATGAAAGTTTATACTGAAAACGGTTACGTTTGTTATCACACGGAATATATCTTAAACACGGATGGAACTGTTTCTTTTAGCGAACAAGAAAGATTTATTTTATTAGAAGATAAACTCTTTAACAGCGTTGCTAGTCAAAAAGAAAGCGAAAAAATATACTTCGGTTTAGAAACTGACGGTGAGTATATCTTAAAAGATTTACAAAATGGTAAAATAAAAGTTAATATTGACCAAATCAAATCTAAAATCGTTAAGAGTGAAACAAAAAACGGCGTTACTATTAACGTTGCTAAGACTGACCGTGGTTACACCGTTTATACTGAAAACGGATACTCTCAATATTTTAGAGAAGTATCAGAAGGCGAAACGTTATCGTTTAACTCTGTTAGTTACACCGTTTTAGCAAACAAAATGGACGCAAACAATAATCTTAAAAACGCTGACGGTCTTACTTACTCAGAGGCGTTAGAACAAGCGCTTGCTTCTTCTTCTACCCTCTCTCCCGAAGAATTTATTAAAGATATTCAAGGGTTAAAATCAGCAGAGGCGTTTAAGGGAGAAATAGAAGGATTCCTTTGGGTTAAAAACATTTGGGTTACCGACGGTGCGCATAAACACCCCGTTTTAGATTATGCAGAATTTAAGACAACGGTTGCAGACACTTCTGGTTGCGGATGTTCGTGTTCTAATGAAACGACAGTTCCCGTTTCCGAGCAAGAATATAATCTTTTAACTTCAAAACTAACTAAGGAGAAAACCGAGGCAAACGGATTTTATATTCTTTGTATTCTATCTGCACTTATCTCACTTGCATCACAACTTATAATGAACAAGTCTCAAAAAGCGCAGTTAGAACTTCAAACGGTTGACGGACAAGGCGCATCTAACCAAAAAATAATGACTTGGGTGATGCCTTTAATGATGGCAGTGTTCTCATTTATGTACACTTCCGCTTTCTCTATCTACATTATTATAAACACGACGTTAAGCATTTTAACCACCTTTATTATTAACAAGTTAGTAGATAGAAAATTCCAAAAGGCTAACGCTAAACCTCAAGTTGTTAGAGGAAGAATTTACACTCAAAAAATACAAACTACCGCAAAAACGGATAAAAAAATAAAAGAAAAAAGCAAAGTAGAGGCGGAAAATAAATCGGAAAAAATGGATTTCCTTTCCGGACTTGCAGACGGGAAAAGACCGACGAAAAAGGTTAAAAAGAAATAATTAATACCGTTAAATCGGATGGAGGATAAAATGAAATTTCAGGGTAAAACTGTTGCAGAGGCAATAGAAACTGGGCTTAAAGAACTTGGCATAACTGAAGAACAAGCCGAAATCAAGTTGATTAAAGAGCCGGTAAAAGGATTATTTGGTCGAGTTAAAGAAAACGCAGAGGTTGAAATTAGTGAAAAACTTTCTAACTTAGAAAAGGCTTCAAAGTTTTTACAAAAGATTTTAGACTTAATGGAAATCAATGCAAAAGTTAACGTTACCGAAACAGAAGATAAAAAGGTTTTAGACTTAATCACCGATAAATCTTCTTCAGTAATCGGTTATAGAGGTGAAGTGTTAGACGCTATGCAAACTTTAGCCGGAGCAATGGCTAACGTTGGAAATGATGAATATCAAAAAGTTTCCGTTGATTGCGAGGGTTATAGAGAAAAAAGAGAAGAAACGCTTATCTCTCTTGCGCACAAATTAGAGGATAAGGCAACGGAAATGAAAAGGGAAGTTTGGTTAGAGCCTATGAGTCCCTTTGAAAGAAGAATTATTCACACGGCACTTGCAAACAGTGAAAAGGTTACCACTAAATCGGACGGAAAAGAACCTAATCGTTTCGTGATTATCGTTCCTAACGATAAAGACGAGTTCTCTACCCCATATAATGCAGGAAGAAATAGAGAACAAAATAGAAATTCTAAAGGTGGCAGAAGAGATAATAGAAGAGATAATAAAAGAGGTGGAGATAGAGCAAGAAGTAAATCGGTGGGCACTTCAAAATCTGCTAAAACTTCCTTTTCTTTCGGAACTTATCTTGGAAACAGTTTAAAAGATAAATAAAAAATTCAAGCGTGCTAAAAAAGCACGCTTATTTTTTTATTTGGGGCTTGTAAAAAAGGTAAAGTTCGAGTATAATAATACTAAGGAGAAAAAAATATGTTAGAGTTAACTGATAAAAATTTTGAACAAGAAGTAATTAAAAGCGAAATGCCCGTTTTAGTAGATTTTTGGGCAACGTGGTGTGGGCCGTGCAAGATGCTTGCGCCGGAGCTTGAAGACTTTGCCAAAGAGTTTGAGGGCAAAGTTAAAGTTGGAAAACTTAATATTGACGATTATACCCCCATTGCACTTCAATACGGAATAGAAGTTATTCCCACACTGCTTTTATTTAAAGGGGGAAAAATTGAGAAAAAAAGCGTGGGATATATAAGCAAAAAAGAAATGATGGAAAAATTCTTATAAAAAAAACCGACGGCAAGTCGGTTTTTTATTTCTTACTTTTTTTAATACTGCCCTTTTCAATAGTTATTTTACTATAATCTTTATCCTTAAAGGTATACCTATCGAAAATTGCCGTTGTGAAAATGGTTTGCAAGTGTTCTACGGCAGAGATTAAACGCTTTTGTCTTGGTTTGTCAAGTTCTGACAAAACGTCGTCTAATATAAGAACGGGATATTCGTTAAAGCGTTTTTTAAATAACTCCGTTTCTGCAAGTTTAAGTGATAAAGATACCGTTCGTTGTTGACCCTGAGAACCAAAAATTCTCACGTCCTCATCGTTTAGCGTAAACTTTATATCGTCCCTATGTGGACCGATGGAGGTATAGCCAAGCCTAATATCCTTTTCAAAAGCCGTTTTTAAATCCTCTTTTATAGCGTAGGCAATATCCTCTTCACTCCCAAAGTAGCCACTTTCAGTTTTCATTTTTAATCGTTCTATCCCTCCCGTTAAAAATGCGTGCTTTTCTTCTGCAACGGGGGTGAGTTCACTTAAAAAATCGTTTCTCGATTTGATAATCTTTCCTGCCTCTCTTGCAAGTTGAATATCCCAAATAGGTAGAGTTTCTCTAACTAATTGTGTTTCGGGATTTTTTAAGAGATTGTTTCTTTGCGCTAAAATTTTATTATATCGTGATAGTGCGTAGAAATAACTTTTACTCATTTGAGAAAGAGAAACGTTCATAAATCTTCGCCTATCTTCGGGGCTTTCTTGAACTAATTTTAATTCGGCAGGGTTAAAAAAAACGCTATTTATGTTTCCTAAAAACTCACCTATTTTTAATACTTCAAGCCCGTTAACGAAAACTCTTTTTTTGTCGTTTTTATTAAATAGTATTCGAGAGGAAACTTCCCCATAATTAGTTTGTGCCACGGCAGAAATATCTGCGCTCTCTTCGTTGAATTTAACAACGAGTTTATCTTTATTGGCTCTTGGAGAGTAGCCCGTGCAAAGAAAAAAGATAGCCTCCGCTGCGTTGGTTTTGCCTTGAGCGTTGCTTCCGACGAGAATATTTATTCCGTTAGTAAAGGAAAATTCCTCTTCAGTGTAGTTACGGAAATTTTTTAAAAAGAGATTTTTAACGTACATAAAAAAATTTTTTTAATTTTCTTGTCATATTAGCTTTGATTTTCTTTAAAAATATTATATAATGTTTTACACTGAAAAGCAAATAATTTTCAAAATATAGATTAAAATATAAGGAAATATACAAATGGAAAGTTTTGAAATACTCTGGAAAACAACTCTTCCGGAATTGGAAAAAACGGTAAGTTCCATTTCAATGGACACTTTTATCTCAAAACTCACCCCTGTTGACGTGGTGGGTGATAAAATCGTGCTTATAACGGAAAACGCTTTGTTCGGAAAGGGCGTTACCGGAGTCATGAGCAATAAAATTAAGGACGCGCTTAGTAAAGTTAATAAAGAAATCACCGATTTTTCCATCGTCGTTGCAAAAGACAAGGAAGAATACCTCTCTATAGTTGCAGAAGAAAGTGCAGAAAAGTTTGACGATTTTGGTTCTCCCATTAACCCTAAGTTTACCTTCGATTCTTTCGTGGTTGGCTCTTCTAACGAGTTTTTATACGCTGCGGCAAAAGCCGTTGCAGAGCATCCTGGAGAAGCATATAACCCACTTTTCGTTTATGGTGGCACGGGTTTAGGTAAAACGCATATGCTTATGGCGATTGCTAACTACTTAAAGAAGAAAGCCCCCTCGCTTAACGTTATTTATTCTACTTGCGAAAGGTTTACTAATCAACTTATTGAAAGTATCTCAAAGGGTAAGGGTTCTGGAGCGGATTTTAGAAAGAAATATAGAAAGGTTGACGTTCTTTTGATTGACGACGTTCAGTTCTTATCAAAAAAACAATCAACGCAAGAGGAGTTTTTCCACACTTTTAACGAACTTGTTATGCAAAACAAGCAAATCGTGTTAACTTGTGATAGACCTCCAAAGGAAATCGAAGTCTTAGAAGAAAGATTAAGAAACCGTTTTGAGGGTGGACTTTTAGCAGACGTGCAACCTCCCACACTCGAAACGAGAATTGCTATTTTAAGAAGAAAATCTGAAGAACAAAAATACCCCGTTGATTTTAAGGTTTTAGAACATATTGCCGAAATGGATTCGGGAGATATTAGAACTTCTATCGGTAAACTCACCAAGGTTATATTCTTTTCTAAGTTACATGAAAAACCCATTACCTCAGAACTCGTTGACGAGGCGTTAAAAGAATCTGCCGGTGAGAAAAAGGAAGAAATGCAAGCAGAAGATATTATTTCTTGCGTTTGCGACTTTTTTGGCGTTAGTAAAAACGAAATTCTTAGCAAAAAGAAGAATAAAGAGTTTGTTGAACCTCGCCAAATTTGTATTTATCTTTTAACGGATATGATGAGTAGTCTTCCCCTTGAAAAGGTTGGACAGATTATGGGTGGAAGAGATCACTCCACCGTTATTTATTCAAGAGATAAGATTGCAGAATTAATTAAAACGGACAGGAAAACAGCAGTTAAAATTAACGATATGAAGAAAATGCTGTTAAAACAATAAGATGACTGAATATTTGGAAGGAAAATTTGATGCGGTTGTAATCGGTGCGGGACACGCTGGTTCGGAAGCGGCACTTGCTCTTGCCAGAACAGGGCAAAAAACGGCTATGCTAACTATGAATTTAGACAGTATAGCCTTTATGGCGTGCAATCCTTCCATAGGTGGCACTTCTAAAGGTCAAATAGTTAGAGAAATTGATGCGCTCGGTGGCGAAATGGGTGTTAATGCCGATAAGGCTCTTTTGCAAATCCGTATGCTTAACCGTGGAAAGGGTGCTGCCGTTCAATCTCTTCGTGGACAAGAAGATAAAAATCTTTACCACCGTTTAATGAAACAAACGTTGGAAAAAACGCATAACCTTAAAATTTTGCAAGGTGAGGCGGTGGAGATTTTAACTGACGGCAAGAAAGTTACCGGTGTTAAAACGGCTTACGGTGGAGTTTTAGAGTGCAAGGCAGTTGTCGTTGCCACGGGCGTTTATCTTAACGGAAGCGTTATCGCAGGAGAGTGGAAACAGTCTTCCGGTCCGTCTGGCTTTCAAGCAGCAAACGGACTTACCCAAAATCTGATAGATTTAGGCTTTTCAGTTAGAAGATTTAAGACGGGTACTCCCGCAAGGATTGACGCTAAGACGGTGGATTTTTCCGTGCTTGAAGTTCAAGATGGTGAAACGGATATTTATCCTTTCTCCATTTTAACAGAGGGTGTGCCTCAAAAACAACGTCCTTGCTACTTAACTTACACAAACGAGAAAACGCACGAAATTATAATGGCAAACTTGCACCGATCTCCCTTATATTCTGGAAAAATTGAGGGAACGGGCCCAAGATACTGCCCTTCTATTGAAGATAAAGTAGTTAGATTTGCAGATAAGGATAGACACCAACTATTTTTAGAGCCAGAGGGGGCTGATACTGACGAAATTTATGTTCAAGGCATGTCCTCTTCTCTCCCTCACGACGTGCAGAAAGCAATGTATCGCACGGTTAAAGGGTTAGAGAATTGCGAAATTATGCGTTATGCATACGCCATTGAGTACGACGCTATTGATTCGCTTGACCTATTACCTACCTTAGAGTATAAAAAGATAGAAAACCTCTTTACCGCAGGTCAAATTAACGGTACGAGTGGTTATGAAGAGGCTGCTGCGCAAGGCCTTATTGCGGGATTAAACGCATCACTAAAACTTAGAGGTAAAAAACAGTTAGTTTTAGGTAGGGATGAGGCGTATATTGGCGTTTTGATTGACGATTTGGTTACCAAAGGCACTAACGAACCGTATAGAATGATGACTTCTCGTGCAGAATATCGCATTATTTTGCGTCAAGATAACCCCGACTTCCGTTTGACGGAAAAAGGAAGAGAGGCTGGGCTTGTTGACGATATTAGATACCAAAAGTATTTAGAGCGAAAGGCGCAATACGAGTTGGCACAAAAGGATTTGAAAACCTTAATCAAGCCGTCGGAAGTTATGCCTATTTTAGAAAGACACGGTTTTTCTAAACCAGATAAGGCGCTTTCCGTTTCAGACCTCGTTAAAAGAGGTATTCAATTAGAAGAGATCGCAAAAGAGTTTAATTTGTTTAATGGAGTGTCAAAAGATATTCTTTCCATTGCCGAAACTGACGCTAAGTACGAGGGCTATTTAATTAAAGGCTTAGAACAAATTGAAAAGGCAAAAAAATTGGAAGAAAAACTTCTTCCCCCCGATATAAACTATTTAGAAATTAAAGGGCTTAGAATAGAGGCAAGGCAAAAATTAGATAAAATTCGCCCACTATCCCTTGGACAAGCGGGCAGAATATCGGGCGTTTCGCCAGCAGATATTGCCGTTTTAATGGTTTATCTTAAAAAGTAAAAAAATGATATAAAAAGAAAACAACCGAAAGTTCGGTTGTTTTTTGCTTAAATTTTGCTTTTAAGAACGGTCGATAAGCCGAATTCTGTCGTGTACGGTCATTTATCTAGCGTGCGTTGTCTCCAACGCCGTCAAGCGATATTTTGTTAAGTCTAGTCGGGCGAAACTCCCCATATGACTAAACTTGTCAATCTTGCTTCAGGTGGGGTTTACACAGCCTCCCCCGTTAGCGTGGGAGCGGTGCGCTCTTACCGCACCTGTTCATCCTTACCGAAAAATCGGCGGTTATTTTCTGTTGCACTTTCCTTAAGGTCACCCTCACCGGGATTTCTCCGGCACCCTGTTTCTAAGAAGTTCGGACTTTCCTCATTGACGGTTTCTCTCCGCCCCCGCGACCGTATAACCGTCTTAAAAGCAAAGGTATTATATAATAGGTAAATAAAAATGTCAAGTGATAAATAAAGGAATATTTTGTAAACAAAAAGACCCTTACGTTAATTAAAACTTAAAGGTCTTTTCGTTTTTTAAAGGTTTGTAATCTTTCAGTTTTTACAGAGTCTGATATAATTTTTAGTTTTATTTTTTTAGATTTTAATTAAAATCTATTATAAAACAATATATCATAAGTCATCTGCATCTTGAACGGGTTTTTCGTATTTATCAATACCTACTCCCGTGTAAGAACCTAACGGGTCAAAACAACTTGACTCAAAATTACTATTTGCAGTTCTTAGTTTGTTTGTTTTCCGTAGTCTTTTTACTGACAGTGCCTTTCTTCTTATTCTGTTCCTTCATGATTTCCCCCCTTCGTTAATTATAATGTGTAGGAAGAAAATATTTATACACTAAAATTTAAGCATTTTTTGCGTAAAAGGGATTAGCCATCGCTAATCCCTTTTGAATCTATATTAATATTAAATTGTGGCTTGCCGTCACTACCGCATTAGGTTTTTTCTTTTAGATTACTAAAACTACCCTTTCTGGGGCTACACTCTAAACCCTACGGATTTTTTAAGGCAAGCAAGACTACTGTTGATTGGTCTATACCTCCTTATATTTGATTTTCTCCTAAACTGTACATTGGTCTGCCCTCCTAAGGAATTATTTTTTAGCGATTCTTCTCATTACCGCCTTTTTCATCCTTAGCCCCTCCTTAAAGCGTTAGGTTTATCTTCACCTATATTTTAAAATATGAAGGGCAACTTGTCAATAGGTTTTACAAAAATTTTCTCAACAAAATTTTTAAAAAACACCTTGAAAAACCTAACGATTTATGATATAATAAAACTGTTGGGGGCAAGTTTTGCCTCCTTTTTTTATTCTTTATTATCGCAAAAATAGCAAGAAAAATCTAACAAAAAAGGGCATTTATTAATGCCCTTTACGTTATTTAATCCTTTATCTAACGCCAATTCTCGTTTGTTTTGCTTTTTTCGATAAAATATCTTCTATTGAATATTTTGAGTTGGCAATTATAACAGTAGTGCCGATTTTAACTGCGTCTTTTACGTATTCAAGTTTAGCCCTTGCGCCGTTTGCCCCTGCTCTTGATGAGCCTGAACAATAGTTTTCGCACTCGGTGATATTATTTAACACCTCGTAAACGTCCTTTCCACTAATTTCGGGAATTAGCGTTTCGGGATTTTTGCTATCTTTATAAATTCCATCTGCGCTCGTTAATATTAAAAGAGTTTTTGCTTTAACAAGACAAGCGATTTGTGCTGCCGTTTCGTCGTTATCCACGCACTCAACAACCTTTTCGTGTTCCGATTTTAACGACTGAATTTCTAAACGCCTATTTTCTTCAATACTAACTGCGTCGTTATAGTTTACGATAGGTATTGCGTTTTGCTCTTTGCATCTTTTAAGCATTTTTTTAAGGTGCTCTCTTTTAACTTCGTCGTTAAAATGTTGATGCTCAATCAAAACTTGCCTAATAGAATACTGTGGATTGACAAACTGACGATAAGTAGACATTAATATTGATTGACCTTGCGCTGCGTAGTCCGTTTTTACTTCTTCTTTATCGCCTACAAGTTCTTTTCCGTTTCTTTGAATATAATCAAGCCTACCCGTTTCAACTGCTCCGCTCGTTACCCAAACGTAGCCCGGTTTTAATTCTCTTGATAATCTTGCGATTAGCGTGTAGTCAAGAGAACATTTTTCCTTGTTTATTAATGCCATTGAGCCGATTTTACCAACTAATTCAACGTCAAACATAATTTTCCTCTTTTTTAAGGTGTAGTTTTGCACCTTTTTTATTTTACCAAATTGTAAATTGCTTTTTTATAAATTTCGTAACTCTTTTTCAAGTGAGATATAGTAATGCTTTCGTTAGCCTCGTGGCAACCCTTAGTGCCGTTATCATCTCCAAACCCAAAACCACAACCGACCTTAAACACTCTTGCAAAGGTTGATCCTCGTTGTGCAACGGGAAGAGCGTTCTCCCCCGTAACTTCATTATAAGCAGAAAGCAAAGCGTTTACAAGCCAACCGTCTTTATCTGCCATAAACGGTTCGTGTACTTCTAATAGGGTATATGGAAGTCTAATCTTTTCAAAGCATGGATAAATGGTGTTTTTTGTAAACGGTGCGGGAACTCTACAATCGCACACGAGAATATCGCCACCATCTTCTTTTATTATAACGTTTGGAGATAGCGTAACTGCCCCTTGTTCGTTTACTAAGGAGGAAAGCCCTAAACCGTCGTCAAACAACAGTGTGGAAAGAGAATAGAGTTCTTCTCCCATTTCTTCCATATATTTTAGTAGTGGCTTTAATGCGTTTTTGCCTTTTTCTGGATATGCACCGTGTGCAGGAACGCCAAAACTTTCAATTAAACCCCCCGTTAATTTTAGGTTATATTTATTTAAAAGGTCAGTATCGATTGCGCAAGAGTCGGCTTCCACCGAAGCGTAATCACAAACGGCGTTTGTTGCAGTGCCCCCCTTAAGATTTTTGAAGTTCTTGAATTTTGGCAAGTTTATCCTTAATCTATAAATACCTTTTTCTGCATAGCATACGGGGAAATTACTATCTGGCGAAAAACCGTAAACGGGAAAAGTCGTTTTGGTTTTCATATATTCCACGTCTTTCCAACCTGTTTCCTCGTTGCAACCGACAAAAAAACGGATTTTTCTATTAAATTTTACACCCTCGTCTTTTAATTCTTTTAATGCGTATAAACATAAAAGACAAGGCGTTTTATCATCTTCCGTTCCTCTACCGTACAAAACTCCGTCAATCTCAGTAAGTGTAAAGGGGTCGGTATCCCAACCGAGCCCAACGGGAACAATGTCTAAATGCCCGATAACACCCACTTCTTCACCCTCTCCGTGATAAAATTCTCCTCCGTAGTTGTCGTAGTTTATACACTCAAAACCGAAGTTTTTCGCAAGAGAAAGAAAAAACTCTAACGCTTTCTTGTTTTCTATACCAAAAGGCGCGTTTTCTTGTGGTTTTTCTAAGACGCTCTTAAAGGAAATTAACGTTTTTAGGTCTGAAAAAAAATTTGGATAATCCATAAGCCCTCTATTTATTTTCTTATACATTATTATAATAGTTTTTGCTTTTTTTTGCAATCTTTTTGTTAAAAATATATGCTATCGCACAAAAATACGTTAAGTGTTTATCAATTCTTTGCGAATTTTGTAAAAGTGTGGTAAAATATTGTTATGGAAAAGCAATCGCTTCATAAAGGGCATAGAGAACGCCTTATGCAAAAATTTGATAAAAATCCTGAGGTTTTATCTGACCACGAGCTTTTAGAGGCTATCTTATTTATGATGGTTCCAAGAGTGGACACTAACCCCATAGCCCATAAACTTATAAGAGTTTTCGGCTCTTTATCGGCAGTGTTTAACGCCTCTCCTAATGAACTCTGTTCCGTATCAGGCGTAGGGAAGGAAACCGCACTTAAACTTCACCTCATAGGAAAAACTTATGAAAGGGTAGCAAAGCAAAAAGTTACTAAAAAGAAAATAAACTCTCATGCAGATATAATAGAACACGTGGTGGCGGAGTTTTCCAATCTTAAAAAGGAACGTTGCAAAATTTATCTTCTCAATTCGAGATTTGGCATAATTAATTTCATAGTTTATGAAGATAATGAATACGGAAAGGTTGAGGCAGAGCCTAAGGAAGTTTTAACTGCTATCAGTGCAGTCAAACCGAAATTCATTTTAATTGCACACAATCATCCGAGTGGTTCGCTTAAGCCAAGTGTTAGAGACGATTATACTACGGCAACTTTTATTAAACTGTGCGAACTGTTGAACGTTGACGTTATTGATCATATTATAGTTGCTGATGACGAATATTATAGTTATTCTTCGTCTGGGCATTTGGACGAGATTAAGAAAAACCCCAATTTTTATAGAATGATTGCAACGGGAACGTCCTTTTAGTTTTAATATTTCAATCGTGTAAAAAACGGTAGAGTTGATAATTCAATCTACCGTTTTTGTGTTTTATATTATTTTTTTTGCCCTTTTTGGCTTTAAATTATGCAAATTTAGATAGGTTTCTATGCCATTTGCAACGTCCTCTGCCATAGAATATATTAGGTTTAGTCTTGTTGCATTAAACAGTTTATAGTTGTTTTGGCTTTTTTCGGCAACAATACCTATAATGGAAATATCCCCCACCGTTTTTAGATTTTTATTTACGCCAAGTCCTGGTTTTATTCCCTTTTTTAATACTCTTACCACGCCTATATCTTCAAGATTGCCAACTGCAGCGTCAATTGCAATTATAGTGGAAGTTGGATGGGTGAATTTTAGATAATCTTTTGCATAATTTACTTCCTTTGCCGTAATTGGCGAGGAAAGTGTTCCGTAAACGTAGGCGTTTATCTTTTTCTTTACTAAAAGCGTGCCTATTAAAGGACCTAAACTATCCCCTAAAACTAAATCACTGCCTATACATAGTATCACGGGTGTGTTTTTTATTTCGTTAATACTACTTAGCGCTGAACTTATCCCTTGTGGCGCATAGTTATTAAAGGTGCAAAACGAGTAACCCAAATTGTCCATTTTTACTACTCCATTATTAGCTTTTTTCTTAAGTATCCCCTTGCTTTTGCGCTTTTATACTATAAATTTTCATAAAATGTTGTAAACTTTAAGTAAAAGTGCTATAATTTAATAGAAAATCATTTGTAAGGAGCGAGTATGAATTTACTAACCTCACTTACAAGTAGTATAATAGACGTTGCCGTTTTACTAATAGTTTTTATTTCGTGTGTAGACGGGATAAAAAAAGGTTTTATTAAATCGCTTATTTCTACATTTGGCTCGTTGTTTGCGATTATAGTTGCGCTTTTGTTGTGTTCTTCCGTCACCTCCTTTTTAGAAACCAAATTCGGATTAATAACAAGTATTTCTGGTGGAGTTGGAGACGTTTTAACCAAAATATTTGGCGAAGAGATTATGTTAACGACTCTTCGTGATGCCACGGAAGGAACGCTATCACAATCTAACCTTACCGCTTGGCTTATCAAGATTGTTTTAGATCTTAAAGTTGCAGGCGATATTCCGCTTGATTATTGTTTGAGCGACGTTATTTCTCCTGTTTTTGGATATTATATTACTTGTATTATTTCAGTCATTGGATTATATATCGTTTTAAGAATTATATTTTTTATCATTGGAGAGTTTGCCAAATCCTTACACAGCCTACCTATTATTGGGTTATTAGATAAACTATTAGGATTTGTGTTCGGGGTTATTAAAGGCGTTATAATAGTTCAGATTTTATTTATCGTTATAAGAGTAATCCCATTAGGTTTTTTCCAAAATATTTCTCTGATGATAGAACAGTCTGTTGTTGCAAACTTTATCAATAAAATCAATCTTTTCTCTTTTATATTAGGACTGGTATCTCAGGTTAACTTAACTGAAACAATTAATTCACTAATAATTAAATAATTTTTATAGCGCAAAGATTTATCTTTGCGCTAATTTATTTATGTATGCAAAAATATTTTCGTGCGCAAAAAAAGAAAACAATCTTTATTA
>JAZSDD010000047.1:0-36851 GCA_045530945.1 Christensenellaceae bacterium | reverse complement strand
GATGCTTTAATAGCACCCTTAAAAACAAGTAGCGAAAACGCTTATGGTATGTTTTTAACTATATACTAGTTGATAAAAACAAATGCTAATATAATAGTATTCATCAATAATCATTAAACATAATAGTTTATGATTTTCATTTGCAACAATTTGTTGCTTTATAAATAAAAAAGCCAATTATCCACCTAAGGTAATTGACACATTTTTATTGCATATAGGACATACTAACCCCTTAGCAATTCTTACAATACACTTTGTAACTCTGATAACGATTTCTTCCCTTTAGGAAAATCTGATACTCTGATAAACTTTGTTTTTCTCTATGGAAAAACCTGAAACTTTACTACAAGATTACCATCTTGTGCATATATAATAGCAAAACAGAAAAGTATTGACAATCGGAAATGGTAGTGCTTTTGAAATTTTTTGAAAGAAAATATTTTTTATGACTGCCGGGGGAGTAGGTGCTTTTCTTATCATTTTCATCTCGGTTTTAGAATATACACCCTAACCACAAAATTGTCCCCATTCTCATAATTATCTCTATCTAGAATATAGTATTCTTCTTTTATTGCGAACACAAAAAAAGAAGAATTGATTGTATACACTAAGAGAGATAAAATTATATCCCCGCCCTCACTTTGTTCGGGCGGGGATATGCTTATATAATTCGTTTCGCATAGATTATGTCTCTCTCGGGCGAACCTCGTCATTTTTTAGTCAAGGTCAAACATCCAAAAAATCCTTGATTTTTCTACATTTTAAGGGGTTTGTTATATTCTCTTTTGCATATGTAAGAAAAATTTAGCAGTTTTTTGCATTTTTTACAGGTGTTTTTGGCTATTAATTTATTCTTTCATATTCAAATTCACTAGAGTATTTCGATAATTTTTGCTGATAAATAGGAACTCCTAATTTTTTACAAATACTTTCAATTCGCTCCAAATTTTCTTTAGATATCTTTAATCCAACATATACTGCACTTACATAAGGGAAAGGCATTTTTTGATTTATATTTTTACCACCAAAAGTCAATCTCCACTCTTTTTCAAAGGCGTAACTCGGGTCTTTCATCAATAATTGAAGATTAGCGTCATTATCTTTTATATCGTAAAAATCTTTAGGCTTTGGACGAAGCAAACAATTATCTAATTTCCATTGAAAAACATTAACTAAAGAATAATGGGGTCTTTGCCTATACCACATTGGAGCAAGAGCTGATAACCACAAATGCTTATCTAAATCATACAAGCATTTATTAAAATCGTATTCAACGCAAAATCCAGTTTTTTTATTTGTATACCGCTCCCACATACTATTGATTTGATAGCTTTCGGCTAAACAACAAATCAATATTTTTTCTCTACTCAATTTATTTGCATTTACCGTTTCTTCTTTAATAGAAAAAATTACTTTGTCGAATAAATCTTTCTTTTTACCAATTAGACTATTTAATCTAATCAAATACAGCATAACTTCTTTCGCCTTTTGGCTGTCTAAAATTTTTTTTAATGCTAACAATAAATTTTTCTTTTTTAAGGATTGTTGACTATAATTTATACTCTTGAATGCTAACTTTAATTCTTTTTGAAGTTCTTCCACTGGTTTTTTACTTAAATCTATCTTAGAAATTACTAGCCAATAAAAATACCATTCAAATCCATTAGCATTAAACCATTTTCTTAAATCGTTAATATCTAATTCTAAATTATAGTTAACTATACAGTCTATTTCGTCGGGCATTTCTTTTGCATAAGGCAACCAAATATACTCATTTTCTAATGAATCAAAATTGTTTTCATTACATTCTCTATATTTATAAAGCTTATTGCCTATTCTTTCTAATTTCTTAACAATGCCTTCTTTAATCTTTTCTTTCGTAACGTCCATTTTTCATCTTAACCCTTTACACCATTTATAAAAATATATAAACAAAAAGTCGATAATATAAACAATTTTTCGACATAAAATAGCCCTGTGGAGAAAGATTTCCACAGGGCGTTTTGCTTTTTATAAACTATTCAAAAAGTCGTTTAATAATTGCTTTTGCTTTTCGGTAAGGGAAGAAACTCTGTCTATTAGGGTTTCTTCTCTTTTTTCGGTAAAGAAATCGGCAAGGGTGATACCAAACGCAAAGCATATCGCATCCAACGTTTCTACTGTAGGGCATTTTTCGCCGTTTTCAAGCACGGGAATATAGCTCGGCGCAATTCCTGCACGTGTAGCCAATGTTCCTTTTGCCCAACCGCGCTCTTCTCGCAATGCTTTTATTCGTCTTCCTACGTCTTTTCTATCCATACGAGCCCCCAAAAAAACTTCACTATAGTTATAGTGTACACTTTTTTAGAGAATAATTTATTCACTATAGGTTGACTTTTATTCACTATAGTAGTATAATATATAAACTATAGTGTTAAACGGGCGAAGTCTTATGAACAAAAGTGAAACACCAAAAAAGCAAACAAAATCACGTCAAAGGGTGCGCGATCACGGCGAAGTTTTTACGAATGAGCGCGAAGTGAAAGCCATGTGCGACCTTGTAAAAGACGAAGCAGAACGCATTGACAGCCGTTTTTTAGAGCCTGCTTGCGGTGACGGTAATTTCCTTGCCGAAATCCTTACAAGAAAACTTGAAATCGTCAAGCGCAAGTACAAAAAATCCGCGCTTGATTATGAAAAAAACGCCGTGTTGGCGGCGTCAAGCATTTACGGCGTGGATATTTTAATCGACAACGTTATCGCTTGCAGGGAGCGAATGTTCAAGATTTGGGATAAGGAATACAAAGCCGTTTGCAAGAAAGAATGCAACGATATGACGCGCGACGCAGTACGTTTTATCTTCAAACGCAATATCGTTTGTGGCAACGCGCTTACGCTCAAATGCGTGGACGAAAACGGCAACGACACGGAAGAAGATATCGTCTTTTCCGAATGGGCGTTTATCACGGGCTATCAAATGCAACGCAGTGACTACACCTTTGCGGAATTGCTTGCCCAAAACGACGATAAAAAGCAAATGCGAATCGACGATACGCCAAGCGACGAAGGAACATTCCTTAAGAAATACGTAACCCACTATCGGAGGGTGCAGGAAAATGAGTGAAAATTTATTCAACAAAGTATATAACCCCGACGTTTTGAGTTGTCTTGCCAACCTTTCCAACGACGAGGTGTTTACACCGCCCGAAATCGTAAACCAAATGCTGGATATGCTGCCGCAGGAGCTATTCAAAAACCCCGATACAACCTTTTTAGACCCTGCGTGTAAAACGGGCGTATTTTTACGTGAGATTGCCAAACGCCTTATCAAAGGGCTTGAACCGCAATTTCCCGATTTGCAGGAGCGTATCGACCATATTTTCCATAAACAGCTTTTCGGCATAGCAATTACCGAACTCACGAGTTTACTTTCCCGTCGCGGAATCTATTGCAGTAAATACCCGAACACCGATTTTTCGGTAAGCAAGTTTGACACCGCCGAAGGGAATATCCGCTTTAAGCGTTCGCCCCATACCTGGGTGGGTGGAAAATGTATTTATTGCGGTGCAAACAAAGAGCAATACGACCGTGGCGACGAATTAGAAACCCACGCATACGAATTTATTCACAAGAAAGACGCAAAGGAAATACTCAATATGAAATTCGACGTAATTATCAGCAATCCCCCGTATCAAATCAGCGATGGTGGCGGTACGGGTTCAAGCGCAATACCTATTTACGACAAGTTTGTTTTACAAGCAAAAAAATTGAATCCGCGCTATCTTACAATGATTACACCTTCTCGTTGGTTTGCAGGCGGTAAAGGATTAGACGATTTCAGGAATGAAATGCTTAACGATAATAGGTTGCGTGTGATTCACGACTATCCCGACGCAGGGCATTGTTTCCCTGGCGTAGAAATTAAAGGTGGCGTTTGCTTCTTCTTGTGGGATAGAGAGAACCCTGGGCTTTGCTCTGTTTATACTCACGAAAACGATAAGATTACATCCGCAATGGAAAGACCTTTGCTTGAAAACGGAAATGAAGTTTTTATTCGTTATAATCAAGCAATTAGTATTTTCAAAAAGGTATCTTCTTTTAATGAAAGTTCTTTTATGGAATGGGTTAGTGTTCGTCGTCCGTTTGGCTTATCTTCTACCTTTAATGATTTCTCAAAATCAAATCCGTCTTCGGGTATAAAAGTTTACGGAAATAAGACTTTTGGATATTTAAGCGCAAATTTCATTATTCCGCAAAACGCTGAATCTATTGAAAAATATAAGATTTTTATTAGCTTTGGCTATGGGGCAGGTGAAGGATTTCCCCACCAAATTATCAATAAACCATTTATAGGCGAACCGCATTCTTGTTGTACAGAAACTTATTTGCAAATCGGTTGCTTTGACGACAAACAGATAGCCGAAAATGTTATTTCTTACATACGAACAAAATTTTTCCGTTTTTTAGTTATGTTAAAGAAAAATACTCAAAATGGTACACGTGGGGTATATCAATTTGTACCTTTACAAGACTTTTCAAAACCGTGGACGGATGAAGAATTGTATGCAAAATATGGCTTAACACAAGAAGAAATCGACTTTATCGAATCTATGATTCGCCCTATGGAATAACGCTTAAAACTACCCCTTTTCGTTTATATATAAAGTAAGAAAATTAACAAAAGGAGTATTTTATGAAATACAACAAACGCATCTGCTTTTTATCCATTTTCTCAACAGTAATTTCTTTGGTGTTATATTTTTCGTTTAGAACTTGTTGTGATATTGTTAAAGATTTATCTCTTTCTTTATTTAGCGCAAGTTGTTTGCTGATTTTTACGGCATATATTGGATATTTTGTAGAAAAAAGCTCAGCTAAAAGAAAAATTTTATCGGCTATAAATGAAAATTTCTATATTACATTATCCGCAGAATCGGATAATAATATGGCTAACACTTCAGCAATAAAAAGAGCAATCAAAAAGACTTTGACCGACTTACATATATTACACGAATTATTAGTTGATTATTATACTGGTTGCTTTAAAAAAGACACACAATTGCAAAGTATTATCAATGATACAATAAGAAATTATGCGGAAAAATTAACGCAGCTTGAAGTCTATTTATCAAGCGAAGAGCCTAAAAATTATATTATTGATAACAAAATAAAAGCGTTAGCTGATATGAGTGATGGAGTTATAGATACTCTAATTGCTTGGATAGAAAAATCAAACTTTGAAACAGGGGAAGATTTTAAATTTAGTGAAAACTTCATTTCGGAATACGAAGAAGACACTTGATTTTTCCCTTAAAGGGGGATAACTATGCCACAAGAATTTTTTATTCAAAGACCGCAGGTTACGCCGACGATTTACGCATATGAGTTTGTCGGTGTAGAATCGCATAAAAATTATATCAAAGTCGGCTTTACCGACCGTACCGCGGAAGAACGTATCAAAGAACAGTTGCATACAAGCGGTATACCCTATCGCATTCTCTTAAAAGAATCGGCCATGCGCACGGACGGCACGTGTTTTACCGACCACGATATACATACCGTTTTGCGCCGTAAAGGGTTTATTCAGCTTAATCAAGGCGAAGATAGAAACGAGTGGTTCCGTTGTACCGTGAAAGACGTGCAATCGGCGATTTTGGAAGTCCGCGAAGGTATCTATTCGGAAGAAAACCGCAACGCGAATTTTAAAATGCGCCCTGAACAGGTAGTTGCGGTGCAAAAGACGATGGAATATTTTGCTTTGGCGAAAAAGGACGAACCCGACAAATCGCCAAAGTTCCTTTGGAATGCGAAAATGCGCTTTGGTAAAACGTTCGCAAGCTATCAGTTGGCGCGGAAAATGAATTTCAAGCGCGTTTTGGTGCTTACCTTTAAGCCTGCCGTGGAATCGGCTTGGCGTGAAGACCTTGTTTCCCACGTGGATTTTGAGGGTTGGCAATTCGTTTCCAACAAGGACGCGCACGACAATAAAATCAATATCGATACGCAGTTTGCTTGCGCCGATAAATCGCGCCCTATCGTGGTATTTGGTTCATTCCAAGACTTATTAGGCACGAACGAAAACGGTGGTATCAAAGCGAAAAATGAGTTTATCCATACAACACAATGGGATTTGGTTATCTTTGACGAATACCATTTCGGCGCGTGGCGCGAGAATGCAAAAAAACTGTTTGAAAATCCCGACGAAGAAGAAAACGCGGATTTCGATATGGAACAGTACAAGCGCACGGAAGCGGACAACGCGTATAACGAAACGTTTTTGCCTATTTCCACGGGATATCATCTTTTCCTTTCGGGTACGCCTTTCCGTGCTATCAACAGCGGTGAGTTCATCGAAGACCAAATCTATAACTGGACGTATTCGGACGAACAAAACGCAAAGGAATCGTGGATAGGTTCGGGAAATCCCTATCTTGCGTTGCCGCGTATGGTTATGCTTACGTACCGTATTCCCGAAAGTATTCGTCAAATCGCCGTACAAGGTGAATATGACGAGTTTGACCTTAACGTATTTTTTTCCGCAAAAGGCAAAGGCGATGAAGCGAAGTTCGTTTACGAAAACGAAGTGCAAAAGTGGTTGGATTTGATACGCGGTTCTTACTTGCCGTCAAGCGTGGACGATTTGAAACTTGGACAGGACAAGCGTCCGCCTATGCCCTTTTCCGATACGCGCTTATTAAACGTTTTATCGCATACGTTATGGTTCTTGCCGAATGTTGCGAGCTGTCAAGCAATGGCGAATTTGCTTGCGCAAAAACAAAACACTTTCTATCACGATTATAAGGTAAACGTATGCGCTGGGACGGGGGCAGGTATCGGTTTAGACGCTCTCAAGCCCGTGCAAGCGTCGATGGGAAATCCCCTTGAAACGAAGACAATTACCCTTTCTTGCGGTAAACTCACGACGGGCGTAACTATTCGTCCGTGGACAGGTGTGTTTATGCTCCGTAATCTCAAATCGCCCGAAACGTATTTCCAAACGGCGTTCCGTGTGCAATCGCCTTGGGAAGTCGTGGACGACAACGGCAACAAGCGGATTATGAAGCAGGAATGCTACGTATTCGACTTTGCTTTGGATAGAGCTTTACGGCAGATTTCAGACTATTCCTGCCGTTTGAACGTGGACGAATCCAACCCCGAAAAGAAGGTTGCGGATTTCATTCATTTCTTACCCGTTTTGGCTTACGACGGCAGTACGATGAAGCAAATCAACGCGCAGGATATTCTCGATATCGCTATGGCAGGTACAAGTGCAACCTTGCTTGCGAAACGTTGGGAATCGGCTTTACTTGTCAACGTTGACAACGATACTTTGTCGCGCTTGCTTTCTAACAAGGAAGCTTTGGACGCGATTATGAATATTGAAGGTTTCCGTTCCCTTAATCAAGACATTCAAACGATTATCAACAAGTCCGAACACGTTAAAAAGGCGAAAAAGGAAGCAGGCGATAAGCTCACGCCGAAGGAAAAGAAGGAACTTTCCGAAGAAGAAAAAGAGTATAAATCCAAGCGTAAGCAGATACAGGAAAAGCTTATCAAGTTTGCTACGCGTATTCCCGTGTTTATGTATTTGACGGACTACCGCGAACGGTCTCTGAAAGACGTTATTACTCAGTTAGAGCCTGGACTTTTCAAGAAAGTTACGGGCTTGGATGTAAACGATTTTAATTTGCTTTGTTCTATCGGTGTGTTTAACGCGAGCCTTATGAACGACGCAATTTTCAAGTTTAAGCGTTATGAAGATTCGTCGCTGTCTTATACGGGTATCGAGAAGAATATTTCCGACGAAATCGGTGGTTGGGATACTGTTATCCGTCGGGAAGAATATCAAAAGTTGTTCTTCAATCAACAAGCGACTATGGATTTTGCGGCGGAAGCTATGCCCGAAGTTATTGAAGAAATCGCCCCTGCCGTTGACGAACCGAAAACACCGCCTAAAACGAGTGATTCTATCACGGCGACGTATGGCGTAAAACCGACCGTAACCACGACGATTACGGCAAAAGAAGAACCCAAGAAACCCGAACTCGACCCGTCGGGCGCAGTTGCAGGCGCAACCGTTATTCATAAGAAGTTTGGCGAAGGCAAGATTGTCCGTATCGACAAAGCGCAAAAGTATATCAAAGTCGATTTTGGACAAGGCGAAAAGACGTTTGTTTTCCCGTCCGCATTTGAAATGGGTTTCTTGGAAATTAAATAGCAAAAACGAGTCGGCGAAACGCTGACTCGTTTTTGCTTGTACGCATTCGTTTTGTTTTTAACCATCAATAACGATCAATTCTCTTTTTGTTCTAAATTTCTTCAAAATGTACACATTTTTGAGACAATTTTGTTTTGTTTATGTTTTGGATTGTTTTTTCTTGTATTTTTTCTAATATTTTGTATTTTTTCCGCCGAAATTACTTGACTTGTTTTTTATTATTTGGTATACTCTTATCAAAAGGAGAGATTCTATGGCAAAATATACCTTTGACTATTCAATAGATACCAGCGGAATGGCAAAAGTTTCTATTTCAAATGCGGGTATTATTTTCAGTCGGGAAGCTATTGAGCTTCTTGGTTACCCCAAAAAAGTGCATATTGGTCTGGATAAAACAAAAAAAGTTATGGGCATTTGCGCTGCAACTGAAAATTCTACCGTTAAAGCATTTGACTTTGTAACGAACGAAAAGAAAAAAAGTTGGATTCGTATTCAATCCAAAAAACTTGTTGCTGAAGTCAGTAAATTAGCAAAGCTAACGTTAGGGAAAGACGCCGTCTCCTATTTAGCAAAATTAGAGGAAGACGAGGGCACTGTTTTTCTCATCGTTGAGTTATCAAAAAAATAAAAAATAGTAAGAAAAAAGACAGGAATGAAATCTGTCACCCTGCCTTTCTTGTGATGCACACATTGTGTATACTTCACCTTGACCAAGTTTAGTATACCACAAGTCGGGATAAATTGCAATGATTTACACCCCCGTGTGGCAACTTTTCTTATCATTTTTTATATAAAATCTTGTTTTAGGCGTAGTCAGCCACTGTGACAACCTTATAAAAAGGTGGATTTCTAAAGCAAAAACAGGAGAAGAACATGGAAGAAAGACGTGTTCGTTACTACATCTACAGGACGAAAATCACCCTGAAAGATGGAACCGTTCTTTACGCCAAGCAATATGGCAAAAGAGCGTTCAGAATCCCCGTATATGAAGAATAAGCGGTAGTTCTGAGAAGCGACGGAAAATTTCCGTCGCTTTTTCTTTATCATTCTTTTTCAATATAAAAAGATAATCCGAACCATTCACTCGTGATTTGTAAATAGTTCGGATTATACTGACTTGGAGCTGGTGACGGGATTCGAACCTGCGACCTGCTGATTACGAATCAGCTGCTCTACCGACTGAGCCACACCAGCGTTTGCGCCTAAAATTCACGGCACTATTTATTTGCTTACCTATTTTATCATAATTTTTTATAAATATCAACAAAATATCAAGCCTTTTTTATTAAGTTTTAATTATCAACGTGATTTTGAATATTATTTTTCAATATAAAAAATTTTTTTAATTAAATCTTTTTAGTTATTGATAAATTATGCTTTATTTGATAAAATATACTTATGATATATCACGTAGATACTGGACTTATAATTGATAAGTTCAAAGAAAATTCAGAATGTCCGCTTTGTGAAATACAAAAGGTTGTTGAAGAACAGTTTTTGCACGAATTCTTAAACGACGCAGTTATGGAAGACTCTACAAGAGAAAAGGTTAATAAATACGGTTTTTGTTCTAACCACTTTGATAAACTTTTCTTTCGCCCAAACAAACTTTCAGTAGCCTTGCAAATTCAAACGAGAACGGACTTTCTAAACAAAATAATAGTAGAAACGTCCTCTGCAAAGGGCGCAAAAAAACAAGGTGAAACGCTTGATAGTGCGCTATCATCTTGTATCATTTGCAATTTAACTAATAAAAGTATGGAAAAGTACTATAAAACCATTGCAAACCTCTTTTCAAAAGATAAAGAGTTTATTAAACTTTTCTATACTTCTAAGGGTTTTTGCCTTAATCACTATTCGTCACTTCTAAAATATTGCGCTTATGCAAATGCGTTTAAGAGTGAATACGCCAAGGCTTTAACAGCGGTGCAAAAACGCAATTTTGAACGCATTAAAGAAGAAATCAACCGTTTTTGCAACAAACACGATTATCGTAACGCAACTATGCCATTAGGGTCTGCGGAAACGGCTCTTCCACGCATGAGGGAAAAATTATACGGAAAAAAAGAAGATTAAAAAATATAGGTTTACCAAAAAATTTTGGTAAACCTTTTTAATTATTCTTCACTAAAAGTTTCCGTTTCGTTAAGGGAAATAGCCTTTTCTATTAAGGATAAAATAGCCTCTTTCCCTAACCCAGTTTCTGCCGAACTTGCAGTTAAATCTCCAACGCCAACTCTTAGGCAGGTTGCAATTTCCGATAATCTCGGTTTAATTTTCGATTTAGATAGTTTATCGGCTTTCGTAGCCACTATTGAAAAGGGAATAACGTAGTGATAAAGATAATTTATCATCATCTTATCGTCAGAAGTCGGGTCGTGGCGAATATCAACTAAGGAAATAACCATTTTAATATCTTGGGTGGCTAAAAAACTTTCCATTAAATCCGCCCACTTAGTTTTTTCCTCTTTTGAAACCTTTGCAAAGCCATACCCCGGAAGGTCAGCCAAAACAAACTCGCCAAAGTCGAAATAGTTAACTAATCTCGTTCTACCCGGAGTAACGGAAGTTCTTGCAAGTTTTTTCTGCCCCGCAAGCATGTTTATTATAGAACTTTTTCCAACGTTAGACTTACCGACAACACAAATCAACGGTTTATCCGTTTTATAAAAATTGTTTTTAGAGGCAACCGAAGTTATAAAGGTTGCGTTTTTTATCTTCATATTACCACCTCAAAGCGTTCTTAAACACTTCGTCCACGTCGCCTACGGTAATAAACTTTAAGTGCTTTTTAATTTCCTTAGGTATTTCTTCTAAATTCTTTTTGTTTGCAGAGGGAATAATGACCGTTTTAATACCTCTTCTAAACGCTGCAAGCGCCTTTTCTTTAAGACCACCTATCGCTAAAACCTTTCCTCTTAGAGTTATTTCCCCCGTCATAGCAACGTTACCTTTAACAGGTTTTTTAGTGAACGCAGATAAAATAGCCGTTGCCATAGTAATGCCCGCACTCGGTCCGTCTTTGGGCGTAGCCCCCTCTGGAACGTGAATATGGATATCCGTTTTAGTAAATTTATCTTCTTCAATGCCGTATTCTTCTGCGTGAGAACGAATATAACTTATCGCCGCCCTTGCAGATTCTTTCATAACGTCGCCAAGCTTACCAGTTAAATGTATTTCCCCTTTGCCAGACATTAGGCTAACTTCAATCGTTAGCGTCGTGCCACCTACGCTCGTCCACGCAAGCCCAGTGCAAGCACCAACCTCGTCTTTTTCAATAGAGGTGTCCTTAGAGTACTTTTTAACGCCCAAATAGTCCGAAACGTTATCTTTATCAACCAAAAACTTTCTCGCTCTCTTTCCTACTGCAACCTTGGTTGCAACTTTTCTAACGATAGACGCAATTTCACGCTCTAAATTTCTAACGCCTGCCTCCATTGTGTAACTTTCTATAACCTCTTTAATAGCCTCGTCAGTAACTTCAAGAGTTTCTTCCTTTACGCCGTTTAACTGCTTTTGCTTAGGAAGAAGGTATCTTTTTGCAATTTGAACCTTCTCTTCATCAGTATATCCGTTAATTTGAATAACTTCCATACGGTCTAAGAGTGGATAAGGAATAGTATCTAACGAGTTAGCAGTAGTTATAAACATAACTTTGGATAGGTCGACTGGAACCTCTATAAATCTATCCCTAAACGTAACGTTCTGCTCGGGGTCTAAAACCTCTAAGAGCGCACTCGACGGATCTCCGTGAATATCTGAAGAGAGTTTATCAATTTCATCAAGCAAGAACACGGGGTTTTTAGAACCTGCGTTTTTAAGCCCCGTAATAATTCTACCCGGCATTGCGCCAACGTACGTTTTTCTATGTCCTCTAATTTCCGCCTCGTCCTTAACCCCACCAAGGCTCATCCTCACGAATTTTCTATTTAAAGCCCTTGCAATTGAAGTTGCAACCGAAGTTTTACCAACGCCCGGAGGCCCAACGAAACAGAGTATAGGTCCTCTAATTTTTTTAGTCAATTTTAATACGGCAAGGTATTCTACAATTCTTTCTTTAACTTTTTCTAAACCAAAATGATCGGCATCTAAAATCTTTTTTGCCTCTAATAAGTTTTCGGTATCTATTGTTTCTTCGTTAAAGGGCAAATCTAAAATCCAATCTAAATAATTTAATATTATAGAATAATCGGGAGAAGATGGATTGAGTTTACTCAGCCTTTTTACTTCTGAAAGGGCTTTTTCTTCAATTTCTTTTGGAAGATTTTTAGAAATTATTCTCTCCCTTAAACTATCTCCGTCGTCCTCGCCTTCGCCAAGTTCCGTTCTAATAGCCTTAATTTGTTCTCTTAAATAAAACTCCTTTTGACTTTTATCAACACTTTTTTTAACTCTTTCGGCAATCTGTTTATCAATTTCTGCTATCTGAACTTCTTTTTTTATTAACCCGTCAAAAAACTCTGCTCTTTCTATCGTATCGTCTAAATGTAAAAAAGAAAGCACGTCCTTTTCTTTTAGATTAACAACGGAAATGGCGTTATCCATAAAAGCGTTTATTTCGTTTATTTCTGAAATAGCAGAAATAACTTCTTTACTTAAACGTTTTTGCGACAAAGCGTATTGACGGAAAGTTGAAGCGATAATTCTAAAATAAGCCTCCTCTTTAATAGCGTCGTCAACAGGAATATACTCAGCCCTTTCAACAACCGCCGAGAAATAATTTTTAGTGTCCTTAAACTCCACTATTTTTGCACGATAAAGTCCCTCCACGCTAACCTTAAAAAGGTTTTGTGATGGTTTAATCACTTGTTTAATCTTGGCAACAACACCAACGGAACATATATCGGTTTTTCTCGGCGCATCAATAAAAACGCTTTTTTGTGGAGCAATAAAAATCTCAGAACCCATTGAAACAGCCGTTTCAACCGCCGCCACCGATAAAGGTCTACCCACTTCAAAATTTAAATGAGTAGTCGGAAAAAACACCTTACCCCTTAACGCTATTACGGGCAGTTCTACCCTATTATTTATAATAATTTCTTTTTCTTCAGTCATATCTCACCTATAAATTATAAACAGTATTTTTCAAGCAAATATTTAACGGGTTGTTCACTAAATGGAACGGTTATCTCTTTTGCAAATTTTTTAAGTTCTTCCATCCCGTCACCAACGGCAACGCCGTGCCACTCCCCGTCAAGCAATCCTATGTCGTTTGTCGAATCACCAACGGTTATTATTGAAGAGTAGGGAATATCATAATATTTAGCAATTCTTTTAACAGCCTCTTTTTTAGACCACTCTGGAGCGATAACCTCTAAAATTCTTTCAGAACTTCTGTTAAAGATAAGTTTCCCCTCGTATTTTTTAGATAGTTTACTTAATATCTCGTCTAAATCCTTTCCCTCTGCAAGTGATAAAATTTTACGGATTTTTTTATTTGTTTTTAGGGTGTAGTCAACTAAATTATCAACTTTAACACCGTCCACCATAACTAACTTTTCATAATGGGAAATATAAGGGCCTTTTTTATCGTAATAATAAAGGTCGTCTAAATAAACACCCGTTTCCACCCCTAATGATAACAAATCTTTTACTGCAAGTGATGCGTACTCGTTATTAACACCACCGTTAAAGAGTTCTTCATCCGTTTGCAAATTGCACGCAAGAGAGCCTTGGAAGGCAATAACGTCCCCCGTAATTTGATATTTTTGGCACACCTTTTTTATAGAAAGGTACGATCTACCCGTGCATATAACGAATTTTCCACCCCTTTTTTGAAATTCCTTTACGGCATTTACAGTTTCAGCTTCTATTTTATCGGGCGCAAGCCCCATCGTCATATCAAAATCGCTTATAAAAAGTTTATATTTCATATAATTCCTTCTTCTTTAAGTTTGTTTTTTATTAGTATCGCTTGTTTTTGGCTAATTCCCTCAACCATAGATAATTCCTCTATAGATGCAAGGGCTATACCAGAAACGTCTTTAAACCTTTTAATTAACGCCTCTTTTTTTACCTTACCTATGCCCGAAATATTATCTAAAACGGAAGATAGCGCCCTTTTCCCTCGTAGCGTTCTGTGATAGGTAATTGCAAACCTATGCGCCTCGTCACGAATACGCTCAAGCATCCTTAAACAATAATCCCTTTTTTCTAATATTATCGGCTGGCTTTTACCTATTATGAATATTTCTTCTTCTCTCTCTGCAAGTGCAATTAAATCTATATCGGTAATATTAAACTCGTCAAAAACCTCTTTTATCGAGGATAATTGTCCCTTTCCTCCATCTATAACGATAAGGTCTGGTTTAGGAAACTTTTCTTCATCAGAAAGTAAGCGTTCAAGCCTTCTTCTCATCATTTCTTGGTGGCTTCTATAATCGTCTGCCCCCTCGAAAGTTTTTATCTTAAATCTGCGGTATGATTTCTTATCTGCCTCACCGTCAATAAAAACTACCATACTGCCAACTTTATCAACACCGCTAATGTTGCTTATGTCGTAACACTCCATGCGTTTAGGATAGTTTTTGAGATTTAATTTTGTTTTTAGGCTTTCACAAGCAGAAAGCGTCATATCCTCTTTATGCTTAATTCTATCAACGGCAATTTCTAAAAATTCACTTGCGTTAACTTCAGCCATATCTAAAAGTTGCTTTTTTACACCCATTTTCGGACATAAAATATCAACGTTTTTGCCTGATTTTTCTTTTAGATAACTTTCTAAAAGGTTATTATCGCTTATCTCGTACCCTAAAATAATTTCAGAGGGAATATCGGCGTTATCACTATAATAACTTGAAATAAAAGAAGACACAGCCTCCTCGTCAGAAGAAGAATAATCGGTTAAAGAAAAATTCTTTGCACCGAGCATTCTGCCCTTTCTTACTATTAGCACGTTTATAACGGAATAAATGCCGTTGGCTTTATAGGCTATAACGTCTGCATCAATGAATTTATTTAAGGAAGTTAACCTCGTTAACTTTAACTTTTCTAAGGAGGATAAAAGTTCTCTGCATTTTATCGCTTGCTCAAAGTCCTCTTTTTCAGAAAAGTCTATCATGCGTTTTTTAAGTATATCTTCTGCAATTTCCGTTTCTCCCGAAAGAAAATCTATCGCCGATTTAACCGATTTAGCGTATTCTTCCTGAGAAATTGCCCCAGAGCAAGGCGATTTACACCTTCCTATGTGATAATTAAGGCAAGGCTTTAATTGCTTTTCGTTTAACTTTTTTAAGCACGGGCGAAGATTAAAAGCATAATTTGCTATATAAATAACGTCCCTAACGGAAATTCCACCCATAAACGGCCCAAAATACTTTGCCCCGTCTTTTTTCAATCTTCTAACGATAGTGAGGGTGGGGAATTTTTCTTTTAAATCTATTCTTAAATAGGGATAAGTTTTATCGTCTTTTAATAAAACGTTATATCTTGGCTTATACTTTTTAATTAAATTGTTCTCTAACGATAAAGCGTCAATTTCAGTTGGAGTAATAACGTAGGAAAAGTCGGCAATATTTTTTACCATAGCCATAACTTTTTGTGTTTTTACGCTATCGTGAAAATATTGTCTTACACGGTTTTTAAGATTTTTGGCTTTGCCAACGTAAATAACCTTTCCCTCACCGTTAAGCATAATATATACTCCGGGATTAGTTGGGAGAAGTTTAAGTTTTTCCTCTATTACACCCATAAATATTATTATATACTTTTTTTAAAACTTTTACAAGCCTATAAAAAGTAAAAACGCCGTCACAAGTAGTGAAAGCGTTCGTTTTTTTCTAATATCCTAAAAATTCTACTCCTTTAAGCAGTACTTCGTTGAGTTTTTCGTTCCTTAGAGAATAAAACACAACCTTTCCCTGCCTTTTAGTTTTAACGGCGTTAAGATTTTTTAGTAGCCTTAATTGATGGGAAACGGTAGTTTGATTTAAGCCTAAAAGATTTGATAAATCGGAAACGCACATCTCTGAAATTGCTAACGCCGATATCATTTTTATTCTCGTGTAATCGGAAAAAATTGAAAAGAAACTTACTAAATCGTCTAATATCTCCCCTTTAGGCACGTATTCTTCTACAAGGCTTTGTAATCTTTTATCAAGCAAAACGTTCATTTTTTTTCTCTCCTTTTAATATTATAATGAGTGTACACTTATTGTATCATAAATTATAGAAGTAATTTTTAAATAAATTATCGCATAAAATACAAAAATATCGTTTTTTAGATATAAGGAGGTAAAAATGAATTCAAACAATATCGTTTTAATTGCTCTTTTACTATTGCTTACGAGTAACGGCACTATCAACACAACTCAGTTGCTTTTACTCCTTGCCTTACTATCCACAACGACGAACGTTTTAAATTGCCTTTGCGGATGCAATTCAAACAATTTAACAAACGCTTAAAACACAAACGATATTTTCCTACTTATGAAAAAATGGCAAGCCTAATTTGGCTTGCCATATTCTTTTTTATTTTATAGGTTTTATCCTTTCAAAAAGTTTAACTAACGGAATAAAAAGCGTTCCCATAGTTATAAGCGTGCATATCTCTTGTGGAATAAGTGCAAATAAAGATGCCATAGCATAAGCTTTTGCCGATTCAAAGTTATATGCATAATATAACGGGGTTATAACGTTATCTAAAAGGGTAAAAAGCGCGGTAAAGCAGAGGGTTATAAAAATTACTAATAAGGTCTTTTTTAAATTAACCTCCCTATTCATTGCCTTACCTATAAGCCCCATAACCACGGCGAAAAGATTGTAGTAAATTAAATAAAGTATTAATACGTTAGGAAAAAATCCAAACACTAAGCATCTCAGCAAAGAAAATATGTTACCGAGCAATACTCCGTGAATAGCGCCGAAATAAAAGCAAAACGACGCAAATAATAACGTCACGATTTCCACGCCGGAAATAGATGATAGGGCAACTTGCCCGCCAATCAGTAAGGCAGTGTATAAACCGATTAGGGCAAGATCTTTAGTCTTTAACATAATTAAAAGCTTTGATAAATTAAAATATAAGTTGCGCCGTCCTTAACGGGAAGTTCGCTAACGCCAAGTGATGCGGAAAAATATTTTTTTCCTTGATATTCTACTTCACCCCAAGCAGAGTTGGAATATTCCGTATCGTCGGTATAAATCATCCAAAAAGATGATAAGCCGTTTTCTCTTCCGTTAACTGAAGTTATCATACCGTCTTTAATGGTAAAATCAATTTTACCGTCCTCTTTAATCGTTTCCATAAAATCAAGTAGTTTTTTGCCCTCGATTTGATATTCAGACGCCCTTGCGGTTATAATAACGCTATCTTTATCAACGGTTACGGGGTTTTTACCACACGCAGTAAGTGAAAGCGCAAAAACAAGCGCCAATAAAAGTGTAAGCAGTTTAACAGTTTTTTTCATAATTTTATCTCCTTTATATAAATTAAAAAATACGCCTTTGGGCGTATTTTCCTATATAGCCGACTCCCATCCTCACTGCCCAAGCGGATATCGGCTTTAACTTGCGAGTAGGTTATCGGACTTTAACCGTAATGACTGTTGCGACGGATTTTCACCGTTCTTCCCCTACTTTTCACGCTGAGCGTGGGTTCGCAAGTTGCTATTATGTTTAATTTTTCACTTTTCGTCGTACACTCTTGCTATGGCAAAAAATAACGAAGAAAGTTTATTTAAATACTCAAAAATTATATCACTTCCACCAAACTTTTCATAAACTTTTGCATAGGAACGCTCAACTCTTCTCGTAACCGTTCTTAAAACGTGCGCCTTAGCGCCCATAAGCGTTTCCCCCGGAAGAACGAAACCACAAAAAGCACCTGCCTTTTCATTGTACTCGTTAACCAACTCGATAAGTTCTTTTAAGTGAAGTTCGCCAACCTTACCTATTCCCCCTGCAGTTTCTGCAAGAGCAATGGATAGAATATTAACTATTTTTCTTAATTCTAAATTAAGTTTTTTATCCTCTTCGTAGTGGGTAAATTCCATTATAAGAGCGGAAAGTTCGTCAACCTCTCCAAAAAACTCAATCCTTTCGTCTGTTTTTAACGTTTTTCCACCTATTAAATCGGTTGGAAGTGGCTGTTTTTTTATCATTTTACACCTTAAAATAAAAGATTTGCTTAATTTTTTTCATCATAACTGATGCAATCAAAACGTCTGCCGAACCGCCTACGCTTATATTGTTTTCAATGCATTTTTTAGTAACTTCTTCTTGGTTAGAAAGGGATGTTGAAATAAGATTTTTAAAATAATTATACCTCTCTTCCGTTTTAGCCCTCTTATATAAAACGCTATCTTCAAGGTTTGAGATAATGTATATCAAAACTTTATTTAGGTTGTTTTCTTCAAGAAGTTTTTCCGCCAATTTAACGGTGGGAAAGCCCTTTTTTCCCTCTTCTCTCACGCCACCAAATCCACTTTTGTGCGCTACTGCCCCAAAAGTATCTAACGGATAGGTAAAATTATCGCAAATTATCTTTGCGTTATTATAAACGTCATCCTCTGTGCCGTTAACTCTTATCGTGTAGCCTAACGAGGTGAGCAACACGCCACCAACGAAAATAAAGCCCTTATAAGCGTTTGCGCCGGAGGTTGCCTTTAACATTTCCTCTTCGCACTCTAAGCCTAATTTTATGAGTTTATCAGTTAGATTATCTAATCTTTCCGCCCTAAGCCCTATAAAAAACGCTTTACTTAATGGAGCAACTATTTTCTCTATCGCATTAGACATTATTTTATAGTTTAAGTCGGTGTGGCTACCGTTAGAAGTGGGAGTTACAAGCCCAAACTTGTTTTCTAAATTTAGTTCAGAAAACATACTCTCTAAAATAACCTTTTCGATTAACGGTTTAATATGCTCTTCCGTTTTCTCTTTAAAAAACCTAAGAAGTTCAGAAATTTTATGCGTTTTGTTTCTTCCGCAAACGAATGCTGGGTTATCGCATAGAAAACATTTGCGCATACGTTTTCTACTTAAACTCGTTTCCTCTAAATAGGGCGTAACGTCTATATCGATTAGCCTACCTAATGGGTGATTTTCCTCTAAATCTTGGGCTAAATTTTTTATCTTTTTGCCGTCCTCTGCGGAAAAATAAACGGTAACACCATCTTGGCTATCTTCAATCTCAATAAACTTTGCACCGAGAGCCATAACCTTTTTTATAAAATAATTAACAATTAAATACCCCTCCGGCAAATTCTTATCGTCACCTGGAATATTTGCTTTTAGCGTTACGGCAGAAGTTTTTTCAGCAATTATTTTAACTTTTTTTCTGCGATTTTCTCTTGCAATGAGAATTTTATCGTTTACCATTTTTTATTAGAAATTATTAAATTCATTACCGCCGTGTTAGAAGTGGGTACAAGACTTAGCGCCTCATTAATTTTTCCCTCTTTAATAAGTGCTCTAACCTTTTTAGCGGAAATCTCCTCTTCCCCTTCTATAAATCTATCGACTATTTCCACTGCGTCGTTTAGCGTTTTTTTCATAGTTTCGTTATAAATTTTCATATATTCCGTTTTTTCAAAACCGAAATATCTCTTAACTATGCCTAATTTTGGCATAAAATATTTTTTGAAAATCAAAGCGTCGTACTCGGCGTACGCTTTAGTTTGCTCGTCTGCCACGTGCAAGAAATAATCTGGAAATGTTTCCTTTGAAACGATATACTCTGTTGAGGGTAAAACGGAAATTCTCTCTGAATAAGCCCTCGTAGCGAGATAAGCAAGAGAAAATCTCTCCTTAAAGGAAAACTCCGAAACGTCCTCCTCTAACACGAAAAGCATAAGTTTTCTGTGTTTACTGAGGGCGTGTTCGCATAAAGATAGATGCCCTTTTGTAAACGGATTGCCGTTTATTACGATAGCCGCCGTGTCAGAATCGATAAAGCCATGCTCCATGACTACCTTGTTAACAAGCCCGTCCACCGTTTTTTCAATATCAGAAGTACCACCTTCTAACGCCACGAATTTATCAGTTTTTACTAAAACCTTAAATCCCATATCTATAAAAAGCATTAGATATTCCGGCTTAGTGAAAACTCTATATCCATATATTTTATCAGAACGGAGTTTAGAAATAGCGTGGTCAACTAATTTTAAGGCAATATTTTCCCCCTGCATTTTTTTATCAACTGCAAGTAGCATTATAACACTACCTAAAAGGGAAACAGTTCCAATAATTTTCCCATTTTCCGTTGCGTAAACGGTGTAGGTAACGTCCTGTCTATACTTTAAATCAAAAGAAGATAAAAAATCTATTACCTCTTGTTTTTCCGATTGTAAAATTGCCTCTTTAATTTCCATACTAAATCTTATAAATAGTGTCTATAACCGTGTTATCTCTATAAACGACAACGCCAACGGGAGTTTTATTACTTTCCTTTTTCTCAGGTTTTCCCGTTATTTCGTATGCTAACGCTAAAAGTTCTTCAATCTTCATTACGGGAAGAGAAGTGCCTTTTAATTTTTCTAAAATATCCACCCTCTTAGGATTAACCGCAATGCCTCTTTCGGTAACCAAAATATCAACGTCCTCACCTGGAGTAGTAACGGTGGTAACCTTTTCTTTAATTATAGGCATACGCGATTTAATAAGGTTAGTAGTGATAACGGTAATCTTAGCGCCGTGCGCAGTGTCACTATGTCCACCAGAACCACCCATAATAAGTCCGTGAGAGTCGGTAGTAACGTTAACGTTAAAATCAAGGTCTATTTCCGTTGCGCCTAAAATAACGAAGTCAAGTTTGTCAACAATATTATCGTCGTAACAATTTGCATATTTACTGCCACTCATAAGGTGGTGATTTGCATTTTTATAAGTAGATGCAACTGCCGAAAGGTCGAAAGATTGAACGTCAAAAAGTTCATTAAATAACCCCTCTTCAAGCATATCAACGAAATATCCCGTTATTCCGCCCGAAGCAAAACTTCCCTTAACGCCCCTTTCTTGCATCATTTTTTTAACGTAATAAGCAACGGCAAGGCTTGTTCCACCAGCACCCGTTTGCATTGAAACCCCGTCACGAATAACGCCTATTTTATCAAGTGCACTTGCAGTTAATCTTGCAATTTTAAGTCCTACGGGGTCTTTGGTAATTTTTGTAGTTCCCGAAACTATTCCCTCGGGATTACCTATTTCGTCAACTTTCAAAACGTAATCAACGTACTTTCCATCAAGTTGAGGATTATCAATTTTAGAAACAAGATTATCCGTTACAAGAACGACCTTTTTAGCATATTTTAAGTCGGAAACGGCGTATCCCAAACTACCACAAGCACTTTTGCCTTGATTGCCCGTACCGTTACCCTCTTCGTCGACGGTGGGAACGGCTAAAATAGCAACGTCTATTTTAAGTTCGCCAGAAGAAACGGCAAGTGGCCTACCACCGTGAGTGTACATTTTAAGTAAGCCTTTAAGTTTACCCTCGGAAACGGCTTTCGCAACAGGTCCGTTTGCATAATCACAAGAAAGTTCTGTAACTGAACCGTCCTCGATAAGTTCTGCTAAAATCTTGTTGGATGGGAAAACAGAACTTGGGGCTAAATTCATGTTCTTTAATCCCCTTTTTTTAATCTCTTCACAAACGGCGTTAAGAACGTAATCCCCATTTCTTAAATGGTGGTGAAAAGATAAAGTCATCCCGTCTTTTATCCCTAATTTATCAAATAGGTCTGAATAACTTTGTAAAAACTCTATTTTAGAAGAACAGTTTTTTTCAGCAATTTTATTTACTTTTACACTTTTGTATTGGCTACTGCCGTTAAAGGGAACGTATCCCTCCGGCACAAATCTTTTTAATGAATTTTCCATAATTATATAAGATTATATCTCTTTGCTTTAAGCAATATTTTTTTTGCTCTTTCCATAACGGGCTTATCCACCATTTTACCGTCTAAACTAAACACTCCAAGCCCCTTTTCAAGCGCGTTCTTGCTTGCCTCTTCCACTCTTAACGCCCACTTGATTTTATCTTGCGAGGGAACGAAAATGGAATTTATAACACCCACTTGATTAGGGTGTATCGCAGCCTTTGAAGTTAAGCCTATACCACAAACGAAACGACAGTCTTTTTCTAACCCCTCTTCATCTGCAACGTCGGTAAAAGGCGTATCGATAGAATCTATTTTATAAGCAGAGCAAGCGTAAGCAAGTTTTTGGCGAGGATAAAGTATTTCATCACCCTTTTTCGTTCTTGAAACCTCTAAATCACTCGTTAAATCTTCTGCACCAAGTAAAACGCCGTTTACTCTTGGCATTTTAACAATTTCGTCAATTTCCAAAACGGAAACGGAAAGTTCGATAATAGGAATAACGCCTATTTTTTTCGAAAGACCTTTTTCCTTTTCAATTTCAGTTAAGATTTCATCCAACTCTTTAAGATATTTAACGGTTGCTTTGGGCAACATAATGGTGTTTATTTTATCGGAAACTACAGCCTTTAAGTCTGCAAGATAATAGTCGGTATCAAGTCCGTTTATACGAACAACGATTTCCATTGGAAAAGGTTTTTTCCTTGCAGATAAAAAGGCGGAAACTAAGTTTCTTGCAGAGTCTTTCTCGGTGGGAGAAACGGCATCTTCTAAATCATAAATAACGGCATCTGCATCAAAAACGTCGGAATTTTGTAACATTGCAGGGTTGTTTCCCGGCATAAAAAGTAAACTTCTTCTCATATCACTCCTCCATCCTTGAAATTGCAGTTATAAGCCTTGCTCTTATAGTGTAATCAAGCGCACCCTTATCTCTACAAACAACCTTTAAGTTTTGCACACCTAAATCTGATAACGTGTTTAATATAACCTCTTCAATTTGTTTATGAAAAAAATCGTAAACAATACTATCAATTTCTATTTCCGTCTTGAAAGAAGGGGTTACCGTTATCAACGCATCGTTGGATTCTAACGAACCTGCCACGCCTATTTTCATAAAAAATACTCCGTATACTTTTTTTGCCTTATGCTATATTATAACATAAGGCAAAAGTTTTTTCCATATTTATTTAAATTATTTTGCACGTCTATTTGCGCTTGCAATAACTCTGTTCATTTCGTTTTTAACTATCATATAGCCTTCGTCAACACCCATACCAGGTTTTGCAAGACATTGAAGAGCACGGCAAGCAATAGCAATATTAGTGGTAGTTTTTGCAGATTGGTCAGTTTCGTTACAAGTACCACCACAGTAACTACCAACGCCCTTTTCGTTACAGTAAATTATAGCCTCTGCAACGTTGTTTACACCACCGAGGTCAGGCGTTTTGATTTGAAGAACGTGTCCTGCGTGATTGTCTGCAAAGAGTTTGATGTCTTCTAAGGTGTTGCACCACTCGTCTGCAACTATTTGAAGTTTAGAACCAGCATTATCAAGCATTTCAGTTAAAACTTTTTCATAATGAAGCGTTCCCTCTCTATCGCCAGTGTCGATAGGACCTTCAATACGAATACCAAAGGGTTTTGCAGTCTTTTCGCACTCTAAGAGGTAGTTAAACATTTTATCAACGTCATAATTAAACGCAAGACCAATAGTTCCATAAACGTCAATGTGGAATATTGGAGAATAATCACTATTTACTCTGTGTTTTAAGATTCTATCTCTAAGCCAAGCGATATAATCTAATAAAATCTCACCGTTTTTACCAAGTTTGGTTTCAACGTGGTTGATAAGAGCATGAGGAAGAACGTCTGCTTCTTTAATAATCATCTTATCTGCGTTAATTTGTCTATCGTCACCTGACTGAGTAAATACGGGAATAGGCTCGTAAGTCTTACCCTCAACGCCGTATTCTTCACGAATAACTTCCGCCATAGTAATTCTCTTAGAATTTGCCGTTGCGTTTAAGAGGGCTTGAGAAATACCGTAACGAATAGCCGTGTGTAAACGGTTACCGTCGATAATTATTTTGTCGTATTTTTCTGCTAAACTACGGAAAGAAGAAACATCCTCTCCAATAAGCATGGGTTTAATTTTTTCTTCGATAAAAGGAATAAAATCTTTTGCTAAAAATAATGGATCTCTTCCGCCTGCGCCAGAATATTGAACTGCTGCACAGTCGCCGTAACCAACTGTTCCGTCCTCTAAAACGAGTTGTATTGAAATTGCTTCACCTGCTTGACGGATTGAAGAAAAACCCTCGGTAACAGGCTCTCCAACGTACATAAATCCGTCGTGTCCTGCACCTTGCTTAATTGCCTTTTGGTCGTCAAAGTAAAAACCGGTGTATGATTTGGTTAAAATAACGTCTACAATTTTCATAATTTATTCTTCCTCTTTATGTTTTTTATTAGAAATTACCGTAATCAGGTCTACCAACGATATGACCTAAACTAACAGCGTAAATATCGTCTATCGTGAGTTGGAAAGAAGCCTCTCTTCCCTCTGCTTTTGCTCTTTCTTCAATCTTTTTACGGTGGAATTCTTTAATTTCATCAGTTAGAGCAAGTTTACCGAACTCAAAAATTCTAATGTGTCCGTCGTTATCTCTTACGGGAAGAATTAAGCCTGCGTTATATTTACTTGGTGCAAAAGGAATATCGATAAGTCCTTGTTCAAACGCCTTAACCGTTCCTACTGCAAGGTCACCCTCACCAACTTCCATAACGGCAGTCATTAAGCAGTTAACTTCCTTTTTAATTTGTGCAATTTCCTCAGTGAGTTCCTTGCATTCTGGGAATTTTTGATCGCAAAGAAGTCTTGTAACGAGCTTACTTGCTTTAATACCTTGCGCGTTTGCCTCCTTAGTGGGAATACCAACTGATTCGTGAGGAGTTTTGGTTATCATCTTAGTTGCTCCAGAAAGCGCACCAACAGTGGAAGATAATGCAATTAATCCGAGCGCCTCCGTTTCGTCTTGTGGGAAACCACCCATCCATTGATGGAATACGGTGGTAACGATAACGTCTTTATAACCGAACTTTTCAAGATATTCTTCCGTTTGTTCTTGCAATGCACGAACGGCTGCAACGTCTTGAATAATGTTTCCACCCATACCGTAACCTACGGTAATATTTTTAACACCTTGTTCTGCCGCAAGTAAAGCCTCTATAATACCTACGGTGTTGGAAATACAAGGAGGAACTAACGTACCGGTTAAAGGTCCGAAAGGTTCTCTATTGATATGAACGCCCTTTTCCTCGTATAAACCTACGAGTCTATCGCAGTATTGCCAATATTTAATAGTATCTTCTAATGAAACGCTCTTTGCGTAAGGAAGATTGTATGATATTGCGCCACCCTCGTTAGAAGTCCAGCCAGAAGCGTGAATAATTTCCGCTAATAGTCTTGCATCCGGCGTTCCGTGTCTTGCTTGCAAAGGAACACTCACTGCATCAAATACTTGGCGACATCCTGCTACGCCATAGTTAACGCAAGGGAAACCGTTTAAGAGAGCTCTGTCGTTCATAATACTTTCTTTAATACCAACTTCAGCCTCAACGTATCTATTTTGACGGGTGTAACTATCGATAGTACTTGGCAAGAAATCTGCGCCTGCATTTTCTAAATACTGTAAAAGTTCAATATGTTTATTAACAACCGGAACACCTGCTCTCGGTTGAACGAGCGTTCTTGCCTTTTCCCTTTTTGCCTTAGCAAGTTTTTCTGCAAAGTTTTTTTCTTCTGGAATTGATTTTAAGAAAGGTACGGATTCTTCAAAATCAAGGTGATAATCCTTACCCGTTTTCCACGTTGCAAGAACTTGTTCTCTCTCTAATAAAAATTCTTTTTCCGTTAATTTTTTGTTTTTAACCATAATTTCCACCGTAAATTTTATTTTTTATTTTATAGCAACAACGTGCTTTTTCATAATTTTAAGTGCTAAGAGCGGGTCAATTTCCGCTAAAAGTCCCATAGATGCAAGAATATAATCTTTGTCAAGCATATATCTTGGATTAACCGGTCTTAATTCCATACCTTTTTTAATGGTGTACTCCACCGCAGATAGAATTTTAACCGGCTCGTCGTTATGAACGAGAACGCCTCCCGTTCCTATAACGAAATTAACCTTTGACAAGTCCTTGCCGTATTGATTATAAAGCATTCCCATAGGCGTGTACGCCTCTTCCATCTTTCCTGCGTGACGACCTATTGCCTTGTCCACGCAAATTCTACCCATAATAACGTCAACCTTTTTTTGTTCTTCGTTTTGTGGAATACAATCTACGTTTTCATGCCTATATAGGAGTTCTTTTTTTATATCAACCTTTTCGTCCGTTTCAATAAGCCTTATTTCCTCTTCGGTAAGAGAATTCAAAACGCCTAATGCGGAATATCTCATACCTAAGTCACCCTCAACCGTTCGCTTTGCGTACGGCTCTTCAAGTCCTTTTATCACAACGTCACTTCTCTTTGCCGATGCCGAACATATCGAATAGGTATCAGTGGTTGCCCCACCTATATCAATTAAAACTATTTCGCCAAGCCCCGTTTCGTGCATATATCCGTCTGCTAAAAGGGTTGATGCCCTTAAAACTGATTCGGGAGTGGGAAGTAAAAGCCCGTCTATTTCCCCCTCAATCTTTTTGATGCCCTTTGCAACGATAATGTTTTCAAGAAAAATCTTTCTTATCGTATCCCTTGCAGAATCAATATTTAGAACGTTTAATCTCGGCATAACGTTTTCACAATAATATTCGTTCATACCGTATTCTTTTGCAAGCGCTTTAACTTCGTCCGTACAATTTTTATTTCCCGCAAAGATTATGGGAATTTTAATCCCCCTTTTGCAGAGCATTTCTTGGTTGAATAAAACGCACTCGGTATTACCACCGTCCGTTCCGCCAGAGAGAAGAATAATATCAATTTTCTTTTCTATTATCTTATCCACGTCTGCGTTGGTGAGATGGTGAGAAAAGGCAAGTTCCACCTTTGCGCCTGCACCTAAACAAACTCTTTTAGATGCCTCTAAGGTAAGTTCTTCAACAAGTCCGATAGCAGCCATTTTTAAGCCACCCGCCGCCGAAGAGCAACCTATAATTTTATCGAAAGAAGGATTTTTTTCTCCAAGTTTATCTGCTAAGATTTTTAATGCGTTATTATATCCTATGGATATGTCGGTGTCTACCGTTGTAAAATGACTTGCGGTTGCAATAACGTCTTCTAATTCAGAATCCACCGCCGTAAGTTTAGTAAACGTAGAACCGAAATCCACCATTAGATAACGGCTCATTAAATTATTCTCCCAAAATTTCCTTAATATCAGGTAACGTTTCGTTTATTGAAACGCCGGGAGCATACACTTTATTAAAGCCCATAGCCTCAAATCTTGCCCTAACGTCATCAAAATTCTGTTTTCCAACAACTATATTCCCACCAACGAATAAGGGAATATCGCCAATACCTGCTTCGATACAGTTTTCTCTCATACCTCTACAGTCAATCTCACCTTGTCCGTAAAGAGAAGATACTAAAATAAGGTCTGCCTTAGTTTCAATAGCAGCGTTGATAAAGTCCTCTTGCGAAGAAAGAACGCCGATATTAACAACGTTATATCCCTCTTGTTTTAACACGTATTCAATAATCTTGTTACCTACTGCGTGAACGTCTGCTCCGATTACACCTATTACTATTGTTTTCATAATGTTTCCTCTCGGTTGTTATTTAATATTATTATAATACTTATAACTTTTTTTTTCAACTCTTTTATTGAATTGTTTTAATATGTGTAATATATTTTTTATATAAATTTATCTTAGATATAAAAATAAAGACCTCCCAGAAAAGAGAGGTCTTTAATATACTCTTAGAATAATTATTTAATTTCAGAGAAGTATTTGATAGTTCTAACCATTTGGCTGGTGTAAGAGTTTTCGTTGTCATACCAAGAAACAACTTGTACTTGATAAGTATCGTCGTCAATCTTAGAAACCATGGTTTGAGTAGCATCAAATAAAGAACCGTATTTCATACCGATAACGTCAGATGAAACGATTTCATCGGTGTTGTAGCCGAAAGATTCGGTTGCTTGAGCCTTCATTGCAGCATTGATGCCTTCCTTAGTTACGTCCTTACCCTTAACTACAGCGATTAAAATGGTGGTTGAACCGGTTGCGGTGGGGACACGTTGTGCAGCACCGATAAGTTTGCCGTTGAGTTCGGGAATAACTAATCCGATTGCCTTAGCAGCGCCGGTAGAGTTAGGAACGATGTTCATAGCACCTGCTCTTGAACGTCTCTTATCACCCTTTCTTTGAGGTCCGTCAAGAATCATTTGGTCGCCAGTGTAAGCGTGAACGGTGGTCATAATACCGCTAACGATAGGAGCGTAATCATTAAGAGCCTTAGCCATAGGAGCAAGACAGTTAGTGGTGCAAGATGCAGCTGAAATAATATGATCGTCCTTAGTTAAGGTGTTGTGGTTTACGTTGTAAACGATAGTGGGAAGGTCGTTACCTGCAGGAGCAGAAATAACAACGTTCTTTGCGCCAGCATCGATATGAGCTTGAGCTTTTGCTTTGCTGGTGTAGAAACCGGTACATTCTAAAACAACGTCAACGTCGAGTTCGCCCCAGGGAAGTTCTGCAGCATTTGCTTTAGCGTAGATGGTAATTTCCTTACCGTCAACAACGATTGAACTTTCCTTAGCCTCTACGGTGTGACCAGCAGCCACGTAGTTGCCTTGCATGGTATCGTATTTCAAAAGATGTGCAAGCATTTCAGGACTGGTTAAGTCGTTGATAGCAACAACTTCGTATCCTTCTGCACCGAACATCTGTCTAAATGCAAGACGACCAATTCTGCCGAATCCGTTAATTGCAACTTTTGTTACTTTTGACATTTTTTGTGTCCTCCAAAATAAAATTTCAAATATTTTCCTATATAATTATATAAATTTTAAAATAATTAGTCAAACGTTATAAAGTGGTTTTTTGCATTTTTTCTCCCTCTAAGCCACTTTTTTTCACAATTTTAAAATTAGGGGGTTAAATTAGGTTTTCGGGATTTAAACAGAGAAGGTCAGATGGAACGAATAAACCGTCTTTTCTAATAAGTTCTCCGTCGATATAAATTTCTCCACCGCCGTATTCTTTCGTTTGAATTTGAACTAAATCCCAGTGAATAGCAGAGTCGTTTCCGTTATAACAATCGTCGTAACAAGAACCGGGTGTAAAGTGGATAGAGCCGGAAATCTTTTCGTCAAAGAGAATATCGCCCATCGGTTTAACGATAAATGGATTTACACCGAAAGCAAATTCTCCAACGTATCTTGCCCCCTCGTCGGTATCTAAAATAGCGTTTAGTTTTTCTGAATCGTTAGAGGTTGCGTTAATTATTTTACCATCTTTAAAGGTAAGTGAAACGTTTTCAAACTTAAAACCGTCTTTTATCGATGGAGCGTTATAAGTTATAGTTCCGTTCACGCTGTTTTTAACGGGCGCAGTGTAAATCTCTCCGTCTGGAATATTACAGTGTCCAGAGCATTTTTTACTACCTATTCCCTTAATCGAAAAGGATAAATCGGTGTTTTTAGCAATAATTCTAACCTTATCAGCCTTATCAAGCCTTACTTTTAACGCCTCCATTGCCTTTTCCATTTTAGAATAGTCTAAATTGCAAACGTTAAAATAAAAGTCTTCAAACGCTTCCGTACTCGTTCCTGCCGATTGTGCCATGCCTTGATTTGGATAACGCAAAATAACCCACTTGGTTTTCTTAACCCTAATATTGTGGTGAACGGGGTGAGTGTAGAGTTGGCTTTCAAGTTTTAACTTTTCAGGGGGTACGTCGCTAAATTCGTTGCTATTTTCTCCACCTCTAATGCCTATATAAGCGTCCATTTCTTCCATACGCATTGCGTCCAACTTTCTTCTTAAATTAGCCTGCTCTTCCGTTTGTCCAATAAGAAGTTCTCTCGTAACTCTATTATCAAAAATTTCAACGAAAGGAATTGCCCCCACGCTGTACGCCTCTTTAACTAAGGCTGTAACGAGCATATAGTCAATACCTTTTGCCTCTATTAAAACTTTCTCGCCTTTTTTAAGGTTACAAGAATAGTTTATAAGATTTTTTGCAAGTTTACTAATTCTTAAATCCTGCATAATTTATCCCCTCTTTACATGCGTTAAAATTATTATACAACTTTTATGAGAATTTATAAAGCAAATTAGCAAATATCAAGGAAAATTATTTGATATTTCGTAAAAAAAAAGGTATAATAAAAAGCGTTAAGAAAATTTTACTCAACTTAAAGAAAAAAATTTTTATTTTGGAGATATAAAAAATGGCATTAGTAAACTCTAAGAAAATGTTTGAACAAGCCGCTAAAGGCGGATATGCAATCGGTGCTTTCAACGTTAACAATATGGAAATCGTTCAAGGCATTACCGAAGCATGCAAAGAAACCAACTCCCCCGTAATTTTACAAGTTAGTAAGGGCGCAAGAGCATACGCTAACCACACCTACCTCGTAAAACTCGTTGAGGCTGCAGTTATTGAATGTCCCGATATTCCAATCGTTCTTCACCTTGACCACGGTCCTGATTTTGAAACTTGTAAATCTTGTATTGACGGTGGCTTCACCTCCGTTATGATTGACGGATCACATCTTCCTTTTGAAGAAAATATCGCTCTTACTAAAAAGGTTGTTGAATACGCTCACGAAAGAGGCGTTACCGTTGAGGGTGAGCTCGGTACTTTAGCAGGTATTGAGGACGACGTTAAGGTTGAACACGGCGCAGAAAGTTACACTAAACCCGAAGAAGTTGTAGAATTCGTTAAGAGAACGGGTGTTGATAGTTTAGCAATCGCTATCGGAACTTCACACGGTGCATACAAATTTAAGCCCGAACAATGCACGAGAAACGAAGAAGGTATCCTCGTTCCCCCTGCACTCCGTTTCGATATCTTAGAGGCTGTTGCAAAAGAACTTGGCGATTTCCCAATCGTATTACACGGCTCTTCTTCCGTTCCACAAGAATACGTTAAGATGGTAAACGAAAACGGCGGTAAAATGCCTGACGCTATCGGTGTTCCAGAAGAACAATTAAGACAAGCAGCAAAACTTTCCGTTTGCAAAATTAATATCGACTCTGACCTTCGTCTTGCAATGACGGGTACTGTTAGAAAATTCTTTAACGACGAACCCTCTAAGTTCGACCCCAGAGAATACTTAAAACCTGCAAGAGCAAACATTAAAGAAATCGTTAAGCACAAACTTATCAACGTTTTAGGTTGCGCTGGCAAAGCAGACGAATGTAAATAATTAAATAAATAAAAACATAGAAAAACCGTTGCATTTTTGCAACGGTTTTTGTTTTGTTGTTAAATTCTACGCATTTGTTATTAACTTTTTACGCACCCGTGTCGCAGAAAATATAGTCTGCATTTACAATAGTAACGGTTATTTCAAAAGTTTGAACTCCAACAAGAGAAGTTTGCATTACGTATACGGTGAAACTATCGCCTTGTTTTAGTTCCGTTCTCATATAGCCAACGTAGTTTGCAAAGTTATCGGGTGCTACTGTGTAGTTTTGTCCCTTCCAACTTAGCCCCGTGATAATATAATCTGCTTTTAGTCCAGCAAGAGATGCATTGCTTCCCTCTACCACGCTTTTAATCTGAACGTAATAAGTTCCTCTATAATTATAAGAACCAACTGTAACGCCCATGTTCCATCTACCACTAACGTAGCCGTAATTAGTTGCACTTGCAGTTGAAATAAGTTGCGATGCTATGGAAATAAAGCCGTTTCCATTTTCAAGCTCTGCGGGAATTGCAAAATTTATTGCATCGTACGAAGTGTTTCCTGCGTTGGTAATTCCTATAAGTTCGCCTTTAAGGTTATAAAGACCGCCTCCGGAGTTACCGGGATTTGTAGTTACGGAGATTTGCATTAAAGTCATATTGCCAACTTCGGCAACTTGAACTTCCCTTTCTAAGTAACTTACCACACCGTCTGCAACGCTACCGGGTAAATCTCCTAATGGATTGCCTATTGCAAATATAGGCTCACCCTTTCTAACTTTATTTTCAGGAGCTGGTACTACGGCTTTTTGTATTTTATCAGCAGATAATTTATTGCCTGAAATTGCAGGTTTGTTTAAGTCTAATTTAATAACTGCAATGTCTGAAACGTTGTCGCCACCAACTAAAGTTACTGCCATTTCGTTATATATTTCGTTTCCGATATAACCTTCAAAAATATAATCGTGATTTTCGTAATTACACTCTTCGTCGGGGAGATATAACGTTACCGCGCCTCCACCAGAAATGACGTGATGGCAAGTTACAATATACACGAAATTACCAGAATCCTTTACGTCAACTATAACACCGCTACCACTTCCAGAACCAGCAGAGGAAGTCATTTCGATAGCAACGGAAGTTCTTTCCACCAATTCCACTGCATCAGGAAGTGAATAAGTGGTGGGGTTTTCCTTGTCACCCCTTATAAATTCAACGTTTTGCGAAGTAACGATAGAGTTTTGTAAATTACTGTTACCTGGCGTGAAATATCCGTTATTTACAAACTGACATCCACAAATACCTAAGCATATGGTTAAAGAAAGTATTATTGTTGAAAAAATTTTAGTTATTTTTCTCATACGCTTTCTCCTTTATAATATCTCAATTATATTCTACCATAAAAAATATTGAAAATACCTTTAAAATAGAAAAATTCTTAAAATTTAATAAAAGGGCGAAAAAATCGCCCCTTCATCTCCGCTTAAAATATAAGCGGAGAATAAACGTCTCTTAAATATTTCAAGCGGTTTATATTAACGGCAGTTTGTCTTTAGTAGTCTTTTAACGAATACTCATTAAAAGTTGTTACCTTTCTGCCGACAACTTAAGTATAGGCAGTTAATTATAATTTATTCCGCTTTTAATAAAATTTTATTCTTCCTCGTCCTCTTCAGGAAGATCAACGTTGTGGTAAACGTTCTGAACGTCGTCTAAATCCTCTAAGGCGTCAACAAGTTTGTTGAATTTTGCAAGGTCGTCTCCCTCTAAAGTGATTTTGGTTTGAGGAACCATGGTGATTTGCGCTTCAAAGAAGTTTAAGCCCTTTTCTTCTAAATACTTTCTTACCGAAGAAAAGTTTGCAACTGAAGTGTTAACTACAAACGCATCGTCCTCTGCAATAAAATCGTCAGCCCCAGCATCAAGCGCCATTTCCATAACTTCATCCTCAGAAAGGTTTGGAGTTTTTTCAACGACTATTACACCCATAGTTGTAAAGGTGAAAGAAACGCAACCTGCATTACCTAAAGAACCACCGTGTTTTCTCATAGCCGTTCTAACGTAGTCTACCGTACGGTTTTTATTATCCGTTAAAGTTTTAATAATTACGGCACTGCCCGCAGGACCGTATCCTTCGTAAGTTAATTCTTCATAGTTATCCCCAGTAAGTTCTCCAGACGCCTTAGCAATACATCTTTTGATATTATCGTTGGGCATATTAACTGCCTTTGCCTTTGCAATAGCATCTGCAAGTTTACTGTTTGTTTCAGGATCAGGATTGGATTTTGCAGCAACTGCAATCTCTCTTCCTACCTTAGTGAATATTTTTCCCTTAGCAGCATCCGTTTTTGCCTTTTTAACTGCTATATTGGCTGCGTGACTATGTCCTGACATATTTTTCTCCTCTCTTTATTGTTTTTTACCAAGTAAATACATTAATATTCCCGCAGAAACTGATGCGTTCAAACTTTCCATATCGTTTTCCATTGGAATACTAACCGTGTAGTTTGCTCTATCTTTAAGCGTTTGACTAACTCCTCTACCTTCGTTACCGATTACTAAACAAAAATCTTGTGGCAAACTTGCACTAAACACGTTTTCACCACCCATATCTGCAACGACTATCGGAAAGTCAATTTTATCAAGCAATTCTTCCCTTTCTCCCGAATATATCTTAACCTTAAAAATGCCACTCATACTTGACCTAACGGCTTTTGGTGAAAAGGGATCAGCGCAATTAAAGGTATAAATTTCGTTATACCCAGATGCTGCCGCCGTTCTTATAATTGCGCCAACGTTAGCAGGGTCTGCAACCCCGTCAAGAAAAAGACATTTGCCCTTAGGTTTTTCAATTTCCGTTTGGGGTTTTTTAACTAACGCTAAAATTCCCTGAGGGGTAACTTCACCAGAAATGGACTTAAAAACGCTTTCTTCAACCACGTCAAATTCCACACCTTGTAGAAAATCTTCCACCTTTTCAAGGCAAGACGGAGTAACGAGAACACGGGAAAGAGTTTTTTTACAAAGCACCGCCTCTTTCACCATTTTCACGCCCTCAACGATATATAATCCCTCTCTATCGCGAAACTTTTTGTCGCTAAGAGATTTCGAGAGTTTTATTAACGGATTTTGTCTTGATAAAATCATTTAATCTAAATAAAGCCTATCTTAAAAAAGGTAGGCTTTAATAAAAATTACTTGCTTAATTTTGCCTTTGCGGTTTCACAAAGGGTTGCAAATGCTTTTTCGTCTGAAACGGCGATTTCTGCTAAAACCTTACGGTTAAGTTCAATGCCTGCGCTCTTCAAACCGAACATAAATTTGCTGTAAGAAATACCGTTCATACGGCATGCAGCGTTAATTCTTGCAATCCATAAAGATCTAAAATCACGCTTTTTAGCCTTTCTTCCAAAATAGGAATAAAGTTGAGCCTTCATTACGGCTTCTCTTGCTACTCTGTATCTCTTGCTTCTGCCACCCCAGTAGCCCTTAGCAAGTTTTAAAATTTTTCTACGCTTTTTTACAGCGTTAACTCCTCTTTTAATACGCATAATCTTTTTCTCCTTGACTATTTATTGTAAATAAGCGTTTGAATGGTCTTTTCTTGCGTAGAATCTACGTAAGCACCTGCGCATAAGTTGTTCTTTCTCTTTCTGTCTTTCTTAGTAAGAATATGGTTCTTGCCCGAGCAAGCTCTCTTAATCTTACCGTTTGCGGTTACCTTAAATCTTTTTTTAGCCGCACTCTTGGTTTTCATTTTAGGCATAAATGTACCCTCCGTTAGTTTTTTTATTTACGCTTTCAAAGGAGCAAGCATCATCCAAATGTTTCTGCCCTCTGTCTGCGGTTTCTTTTCCATTGCGCCCTGCTCTTTAACAAGTTCAAAAAATCTTTCCATAACTCCAAGACCAAGTTCGGAGTGCGCCATTTGACGACCTCTCATTCTTATGGAAACTTTTACCTTGTTGCCTGCAAGCAGGAATTTTTGGGCTGCCTTTGCCTTTACGTTAAGGTCGCCCACGTCGATAGTCATGGAAAGCCATACTTCTTTTATTTCCACAACTTTTTGATTTTTCTTTGCCTCTTTTGCACGTTTGGTTTGTTCAAAAACGAACTTTCCATAGTTCATAATTTTACAAACGGGTGGAGTTGCAGAGGGTGAAATTTTTACTAAATCTAACCCTTTTTCATCTGCAATTCTAAGCGCCTCAGCAGAAGAAACGATACCTAATTGAGCCCCGTCGTCCCCTATGAGACGAACCTCTCTGTCACGAATTTCTTCGTTAATTTGATGTTCCTTTTTAATTGTTTTGTACCTCTCAATAAAATTTCCCTTAAAAAGTTAAGGAATACTACACAAAAAACGGGTTGCTCTAAGAAATTAAAGCAACCCGAAAATACTCGATAAATATTTTGCCAAACAAGGACAAAACCAATTTAAGTATTGAGCCGAACGAACTATTTTCCGCCGGCGAGAAGGGTTACTTCTTCTTTAAGCCTAATCATTTTACACTATAAAAACTTTTTTGTCAACGATTTTTACGCCTATATTTTATTTTCCGTCGTTAAAATATAAGATACCCATCGTATTTGCACCACAGTGGCTTGCAATCGTGCCACCAGCACGAGTTTTATAAATATTCTTAAAACCTGCCTCTTTTAACGCTTTTTCTGCGTTTTCAACCATACCATCGGTTGCAGTAGTATACGTTAAGAATACCTTTTCTAAGTCGGGAGTGTTGAATTCTGCCAAAGTATCAGCGCAATATTTGGTAATTACCTTTTCCATTGAGCCTTTGTACTTTTTGTCAGACATCATCTTTCCGTCTTTCACAACTATTCTCGGTCTAATATGGAAAACGTTAGATGCTAAGAGAGCAATTGAAGAACATCTTCCACCCATATGTAAATAATCAAGTCTTTCAACCACGAAACTTACTTGAAGCTTATCTGCACGTGCTTGCACCGTGCTTGCAATTTCCTTTGGCTCAACACCAGCATTTGCAAGTTCTCTTGCATAAAGCGCTAATAGTCCAATACCAGTTGATAAACTCTTACTATCAACGGCATAAGCGTTTTCAAGATTTTCACACGCTCTAAATGCGTTTCCACAAGAAGAGGTAATGCCACTCGATAAACAAATATGAACGACTGCGTCGTACTCGCTTAATATTTCCTTAAAGTATTCAGTATACTCGTATTCGTTAATGGCGTTAGTCTTAGGAAGAGTTCCGTGCGTATCAACGTATTCAAACATTTCCTCGGTAGTTTTCTCGCCGTCCTTAAACATCATGTCGCCTAAAACGATATTATAAGGAATAACTTTTATGTCGTTTTCTAAAATCAATTCCTTGCTTAAATCATTTGTAGATTCTACTGAAATTGCTATTTTCATTGTCTCCTCCAAAAAACGTTATACCACGTAATTATATCATAAAAAAGAAAATTATTCAACGATTTAACTACCCTT
>JAZSDD010000022.1:0-3516 GCA_045530945.1 Christensenellaceae bacterium | reverse complement strand
AAAGGCTAATTTTTGTTGTATCATATATAAATATATTTAGTAATAAAAATTTAGGAGGGAATATACGTGTTTGATTTTGTTTTTGCAAACATTTCTACTGAACTTATATGTCTAATAAATATTCTTCTTTCCGTTATTTTAGGATTTGTGATAGGCTTTGAGAGAAAGCATCGTTCTAAGGAGGCGGGAATTAGAACGCACACCGTAGTTTGTCTTGGCTCTGCGCTTATTATGGTAATTTCAAAATATGGTTTTATCGACCTTGAAGGTGTTAATTCAGACCCTGCAAGAATTGCTGCGCAAATAGTTACCGGTATCGGTTTCTTAGGTGCAGGAATGATCGTTTATAAAAAGAGATCCGTTCACGGTCTTACAACGGCTGCGGGTATTTGGGCAGCATCTGGAATAGGTATGGCTTGTGGCGCAGGTCTTTATACCGTTGCCGTAGGGGCAACTATTTTGCTTGTTGGCGCACAATGCTTTTTCAATTCCGGATTGAAATTCTTAAAGCACAAAAGGTCTTACGAATTAAAAATAACCTTTCTAAATACCGATAATGAGCATGAAAAGGTTAAAGATATTTTTGATATCGAGCATTTTAAAAAGGTCGTTATTACTCAAAGGGAAGACGGGCTTGTTTACGTTGTAACGCTTTCTACCGACCACGAGTATAGGTCTGAAACACTCTGTCAAATCTTGCAAGAGAACAAGTTTATCCTTTCTGCTGAAAGATGCGACGAAGAGTAGTGTGTATCGAAAAAGTTAAAAATTATATGGAAAAATAAAATAATGTATTAAAACCGTGGTAAAACGTTTGACAAACACCCCACGGTTTTTATATAATCATAATGCTTAAAAAAGTTACTAATCGCCGTAGGGCAAAGGAGGGTTGAAATATGAGTATTGTTAGAGTTGGTGAAAACGAAAACCTCGATAGCGCTTTAAGACGTTTTAAGAGAAAATGTTCTCGTGACGGAATAATTGGCGACCTTCGTAAAAAAGAATTCTACGAAAGCCCTTCTCTTAAGAGAAAGAAAAAGTCCGAAGCAGCAAGAAAAAGAAGCATTAAAGGATAAAGAAACTAACCTACCGAAGAAAAATTCGGTAGGTTTTCTTTTTGTTGTAAGAAAAATATCAAAATTTGTCGAATAATGAATATTAATGGAGAAAGGTATGCAAACAGAGGTAAAAACGTTAAAACAGTATGCAAAAGAGGCTAAAAAACGCCTTAAAGAAGGCTTTTGGCAAAAGTGTTCGGAAAACCTTTCACAAGAGATAAAAAGAGCAGAGGAGGTTGGTGTTTCGGCGTCAAAAGTTAAAGAATATTACACTATGAAGGTTGCCGAGAATATTAAAAAACCAAAAGAGGACGGAGAGGAGTTTTACAGCAAGGTGGAGCATCTCCTTTTAACAGAGGGAGAAGTGCCAGACGCTCTCGGTAGACTAACTGATAAAGAATATTTTGAAACGCTTTCTTATGAGGAAAAACAACGCTACACTCTTTCCCTTTCAGAAAGATACTTAAAGGCGGTTGAAAGATTTAAGAGGGAAAAAATGTTTGAGCTAAATTCTTAATTTTGCATTGACAAAACCTCTTTACGCCTTTATACTAAATTTGTAAAAATAGTTTTAAGGAGTATATTAATGGACTTTATAGAGTTTGAAAAATTAGTTAAAGAAAGGCAATCTTGCCGTGATTTTAACGATGTTCCTTTGGAAAGAGAAAAGGTGGAAAAGATAGTTGACCTTGCAAGGCTTGCGCCTTCTGCGTGCAATTCTCAGCCTTGGAAGATGTACGTTGCAACAACACCCGAAAAGGTTAAAGAAGTTGTAACACCTTTAACTGAGGGTGGAAGAAATATCTTCTTAAAAAAGGCAAAGGCAGTAATAGTCGTTACCGAAAAAGATGCAGAAAATCTTAAAGAAGACGTTAAAAAGAGATTTTCACTCGATTATTTCGTTAAATACGACGTGGGTGAACTGATAGCCTATTTAACTCTCGGTGCAAAGGCTATAGGTGTTGAGAGCATTATTATCGGTTGGATAAACTTAGAAACGCTTCTAAAAACGGTTGGCGCAGAAAAAGGAGAAAGAGTTGCCCTTGCCGTTGCCCTTGGTTATTCAGATGCTCCGTTAAGAGAAAAAACTAGAAAGCCCAAGGAAAAAACGGTTAAATTTTTAGATTAACATCAAAAAAACAGTTTGATATCTCAAACTGTTTCTTTTATATTATTGTTTTGTTTATGTCGCTACTAAATCCAAGGCTTATTAGTAGAGCGGTATTTACTTTGCTCATTATGGGCGAGGGGAGTTCTCCAACACGTTCTTTTAATCGCTTTTTATCAAGTGTGCGTATTTGTTCTAATAGTATTACGGAATTTTTTGCAAGCCCGTATTCACCCTCGCTCAATTCTATGTGAGTGGGTAATTTTGCTTTGTTTAACTTGCTCGTTATCGCCGCCGCTATCACCGTAGGACTATATTTGTTTCCCGTATCGTTTTGTACTATTAAAATAGGGCGAACCCCTCCTTGCTCACTGCCGATCACCGGGCTTAGGTCGGCATAGTATATTTCTCCTCTCTTTATCATCTCGTCTCCAAAGTTATTAGTAACCCTTATTTCATTTTATGAACCCTTTAAGCTTTTGGGTTACCTACCCCTTTAAGATACCCTAATTTGTCGTTTAATATACTAAGTTAACACGATTTTATTTAATTTTTATTATACTATAATTTGACTTGTCAGCCTTTTTATAGTAAAATGTATCCGTAATTATTCATGATTTGATAATTGCTTCCTTAGATAAATGTATCTAACAAGCCTCTCCTAACTTGGGGATTAGTTCGTGTAAACACTAGATTGAGCTAAAAGTAATACCTAAAGCATGGCATTTTAACGAGTTTTGGATATGTATTAACACGATGAAGAATTGATGCAGACTAGAACTCAAAAAAGAGTGAAAATTGACACAATCAAATGCTTAAACTATTCCAAAAGTGTGTAAAAGGCATTTTGAAACGGAATAGAAAAAAGAGCCTATTTTTTGGAATAATAAGCGGAATAAAAATAAGTATTAGATAGAGTCAAAACAATAAAAATTTAATAAAATCTGCTCATAGTTAAACGGATATAACGGAGCCCTCCTAAACGCTTGGTCTATCCGCCTAATATACCTAAAATCAATGCTTTTTATGGTAAAAACGGGTGAAAATAGCCACTTTTTGATAGATAAAAAGTTTTAGGAATAATTTTAGGAATAAAAATAAAATAAATTTAATCCATTTTGGTTCCTTAGTTAAATGGATATAACAAGCCCCTCCTAAGGGCTAGTTGTGGGTTCGATTCCCGCAGGGACTACCATAAAAGCCACAAGATATTGTGGCTTTTGTTATTTTTAACACAAAATATAGACATTTTTGGAATAATTTTTAACTATTCCACTATATCCACCAATAGACAAAAAACAAGGGATACCCACAATCAAGTGAGCACCCAATTTTTTATTCTTAAAATAG